>BBFD01000073.1 GCA_001313065.1 Silvimonas sp. JCM 19000 | reverse complement strand
CGCGCGAGGCCGCCGTGATTTGCGGCCAGGCCTGGTTTGAAGAAGCGTTACATCAGTCAACCCGGCGTGCCAGGTGGCGTGGCAAGTGGCTGAGGCGAGCTGGTGGCGCCCAATACCGTCTTGTGTACGCTGCAAGGCCCGGCACGCAGCTTGTTGACCGCAGAACGTACGGCGCTCAATTTTTTTGCAGCTACTGTCCAGCGTCGCCAGCGAAACCCGGCGTTACGCCGACGTGATCGCGGGGACGCGCGCCAAGGTTTACGACACGCGCAAAACGCTGCCCGGCCTGCGTCTGGCGCAGAAATATGCGGTGCGGGTAGCGGCGGCGAAAACCAGCGCATTGGCTTGTACGACGGCATTCTGATCAAGGAAAACCACATCATGGCGGCGGGCGGCATTGCCCAGGCGCTGGCGGCAGCGCGCGAGATCGCCCCGGCGCATGTCAGCATCCAGATCGAAGTAGAAAACCTGGATGAGCTGGAGCAAGCGCTGGCTGGCGGCGCGGTTTCGATATTGCTCGACAATATGAGCCTGGCCGATATGCGCAGCGCGGTGGAACGCACTGCCGGCAAAGCGGCGCTGGAGGCTTCGGGCGGCATCGATCTGGAGCATATACGCGCCATTGCCGAAACCGGGGTTGACCGTATCTCGGTCGGCAAGCTGACCAAGGACGTGCGCGCCATCGATTTATCGATGCGATTCGCCCTGTAATAGTCGCGCTTCGGGCTGCGTCTGGCGGGCGATTGTCGCGTGGCAGTATGAAATTGCGGGACGGATGGTTTAGGCTCAAGGCGTTGTTTGCTTTGCCATAAGACCAAAACCAGAAACCCGAGAGGACATACCAGGATGGAGACCCGGCAACAGATGCAAGTCGATCATGAATGGCGCCGCTGGCTAGCGGAAAACCTGATTCTGGGCAGCAACCCGGCAGAACTGGTGGCCATCATGATCCACGCAGGCGTAGACCCCGATACCGCGCGCACTGAAGTCGATCAGGCGCTGGCCAGCCCCTATCTGGCCGGGGCCAATCGGCTTAAAAAACCGCCTCGCTAAACGCGACTGGATATTGAACAGCCAACGCAAACTTAATCGGCAACGCGCGGCTGAAATTCCGCGCCGGCATCAATTGAGCGGCGCCGATTTCTTTAATGATTTCTATACCACCGGCCGCCCGGTAATCATCACCGGCATGATGGACCACTGGCCCGCCATGCAAAAAATGGAATCTCGAATATTTTGCTGCGCGCTGTGGCGACAAAATGGTCGAGGTCCAAGGCGCGCGTAATGCCGATGATCATTACGAAATCAATAAATTGCAGCACAAGCAAACCATGCGCTTTGCCGATTATCTGGCCAAGGTGGCAAGCGCAGGCCGTACCAATGATTTCTATATGACGGCCAATAACACCGCAGAACCGGCGTGAGCTGGCGGTGCTGTGGCAAGACATTGTGCAAGTGCCGGATTATCTGGATACCGGTAGTCCGGATCAGGGCTTTTTATGGATAGGCCCGGCCGGCACCATTACCCCGTTTCACCATGATCTGACCAATAACTTTATGGCGCAGGTCATTGGGCGCAAACGTATTTTGTTAATGCCCGCGTGTGAATTGCCGGCTGTTTACAATCACGAGCATTGCTTTACCCATGTCGATGGCCGTGCCATTGATTACAACCGTTTTCCGATGATGCGCGGCGCGCAAGTGCTGGAATGCACGCTGGAGCCGGGCGAGATCCTGTTTTTTTGCCGGTGGGTTGCTGGCATTTTGTGGAAGGGCTGGATATCTCGGTGACGGTTTCATTTATCAACTTCAAATGGGATAACGACTTCACCAGTTTTTTTATCCTGAACAAAAAAGCGTTTTAAGGTTGCCGCATGTTGCTTGATCCCGCCCAGTTCTACGGCTTTCTGGCCGCTGCTTTATTGATCACGCTGTCACCCGGCCCCGATAACCTGATGGTTTTGGGGATGGGCATGGCACGTGGGCGCAAGCAGGGCATTGCGTTTGGCCTGGGTTGCGCGCTGGGCTGCTTGTTCCACACGGCTTTGGCCACGCTGGGGATAAGCGCGCTGATCGCCGCGTCGCCGCTGGCATTTTCGGTGTTCAAGGTGGCGGGCGGTTTGTGGTTGATCTGGCTGGGTATTCAGGCCTGGCGGAGCGGGGTGGCGCGCATGCGGCGGCACATGCCACGCAGGAATCGCCGTGGCGCTTGTTTGGCAAAGGCTTGTTGGCCAATGCCATCAATCCCAAGGTGGTGCTGTTCTTTCTGGCGTTTCTGCCCCAGTTTGTGCTGGCGGCGCACGGCCAGGTGGCGTGGCAAACCGCACAATTGGGGCTGCTGTTTACGCTACAGGCCTGCGTGGTATTCGGTGCGCTGGGATTTTTTTCTCAGGCGCGGTCGGGCAGTGGATTAATCGCCGGCCGCGCGCCGGGCTGTGGCTGGATCGCATCGCGGGCACGATTTTTTTTGGGGCTGGGCCTGCGTTTGCTGGTTAGCCGCAGTTGAGCTGACTGTAAAGCCGGGCTTGCGGCGGCCCTGCCGCAAGCCACAGCCAGACGCCCGTCATTGACGCCCAAGCCGCGATTGGGCTAAGGTCGCGGGATTTTCCGCACGGTTTCCACCATGTCCAAAACCGTCAAACAGCCCGAGAATTTTGAAGCCGGGTATGCCGAACTCGAAACCCTGATTGCGCAACTGGAATCAGGCAATTTGTCGCTCGATGCCGCGCTTGCCGCGTATCAGCGTGGCCAGGGCCTGTTGCAATATTGCGAAGGCAAGCTGGCAGACGCTGAACGGCAACTGAAAGTGCTCGAAGGTGAACGCTTGCAGCCGCTTAACCCCGATACCGGGGATGCGGCATGAGCGATTTCAAACTCTGGATGAGCCAGACCCAGACCAGCATGGAAGACGTGCTGGCCCAGCTGCTGCCGGCACCGCACCATGTGCCATCGCGTCTGCATGATGCGATGCGCTATGCCGTGCTCGATGGCGGCAAACGCGTGCGTCCGCTGCTGGTGTTTGCTGCCGGTGAGCTGGTTAATGCCGATGTCGCCTGTATGCAGCGCGCCGCCGCAGCAGTCGAAATGATCCATGCCTATTCGCTGGTGCATGACGATATGCCGCCGATGGATAACGACAGCCTGCGCCGGGGCAAGCCCACGGTGCACGTCAAATACGACGAAGCCACCGCCTTGCTGGTGGGCGATGCCTTGCAGGCGCTGGCGTTTGAAGTATTAGCCGGTGCACCGCTGCAAAGCGGCCCGCAAGCGCTGGTCGAAATGCTGCAATTGCTGGCGCGTGCCGCCGGTAGCCAGGGCATGTGTGGTGGGCAGGGCATCGATCTGTACGGCGTTGGTCAGGCGTATACCTTGCCGCAGCTGGAGATGATGCACATCCTCAAGACGGGTGCACTGATCCGGGCCAGCGTATTGCTGGGTGCCAGCTGTGGCGCGCCGTTAAGTGCAGGACAACGCCAGCAGCTCGATCATTTTGCCAAGTGCATGGGCCTGGCGTTCCAGGTGGTGGATGACGTGCTGGACGAAGAGGCCGACACTGCCACGCTGGGCAAAACCGCAGGCAAAGATGCCGCCAATCACAAACCGACTTATGTGTCGCTGCTGGGGCTGAAAGGCGCCAAAGAAAAAAGCGGCCGAATTGCTGGCCGAAGCGCGCGCCGCGCTGGCACCGTTTGGTGACCGTGGCCAGCGTCTGCAGCAACTGGCCGATTACATCGTCGACCGCCGCCACTAAAAGAACGCTCCATGACCTGTTTGCTCGATCAAATCAATCTGCCGGCTGATCTGCGCCGCTTGAACAAAGATGACCTGCCGCAGCTGGCCAGCGAGCTGCGCCAGTATCTGCTCGACTCGATCAGCAGCACCGGCGGCCACTTTGCTTCTAACCTGGGCGCGGTGGAACTGACCGTCGCGCTGCACTATGTGTTTGATACCCCGCATGACCGCCTGGTGTGGGATGTGGGCCATCAAAGCTATCCGCACAAGATACTGACCGGCCGCAAAGAGCGCATGAACACCATGCGCAAACAGCACGGCCTGGCGGGCTTTCCCAAACGCGAAGAAAGCGAATACGACACCTTTGGCGTCGGCCATTCCAGTACCTCGATCGGCGCGGCGTTGGGGTTTGCCGAAGCGGCCAAACTTAAAGGCGAACAACGTAAATCGATTGCGG
The DNA here is from genome assembly GCA_001313065.1 of Silvimonas sp. JCM 19000. The sequence goes on along the minus strand of BBFD01000073.1, from coordinate 10,643 downwards.
TGATCGGCGATGGCTCGATGACGGCGGGCATGGCGTTTGAGGCGCTCAATAACGCGGGCGAGCGCGATGTTGATCTGCTGGTCATCCTGAACGACAACGAAATGTCGATCTCGCCCAATGTCGGCGCACTTAACAGCTATCTGGCGCGCTTGCTGTCGGGCAAGTTCTATAACGGTTTCCGCAATGTTTCGGACCGCGTGCTGACGGCGGTGCCGCCGTTGCGCGAGCTGGCCAAGCGCAGCGAAGAACACGTTAAAGGCCTGCTGACGCCGGGCACGCTGTTTGAAGAATTCGGCTTTAACTACATCGGCCCGATTGATGGCCACGATATCGATACGCTGGTTGCGACGCTGTCGAATATCAAAAAAAAGCTGTCGGGCCCGCAGTTTCTGCATGTGGTCACCAAAAAAAGGCCAGGGCTACAAGCTGGCGGTGGCCGACCCGGTCAAATATCACGCCGTTAGCCCGTTTACGCCGGAAAACGGCATGCCGGTGGCCAAGGCCGCCAGCAAGCCCAGCTATACGCAAATCTTTGGTGATTGGTTGTGCGATATGGCCGCGCAAGACGATCGCCTGGTCGGGGTTACACCCGCCATGCGCGAAGGCTCGGGCCTGGTGCGCTTTGCCGAAGAACATCCCACACGCTACTTTGATGTCGGCATCGCCGAGCAACACGCAGTGACCTTTGCCGCCGGCCTGGCCTGTGAGGGCATGAAGCCGGTGGTGGCGATCTATTCCACCTTCTTGCAGCGCGCCTACGACCAACTGGTGCATGACGTGGCGCTGCAGAATCTGCCGGTGGTGTTTGCCATCGACCGTGCTGGCCTGGTCGGCGCGGATGGTCCGACCCATGCGGGTGCTTACGATTTGTCGTTTATGCGCTGCATTCCCAACCTGGCCATTCTGGCGCCGGGCGACGAAAACGAATGCCGTCAGATGCTGTACACGGCGTACAAACACAACGGCCCGAGTGCAGTGCGTTATCCGCGCGGCAGCGGCAATGGCACGCCGGTGGAAACCACCATGACCGCCTTGCCGTGGGGCAAATCGGACACGCGCCGCGCAGGCAAGAACGTGGCCATCCTGAGCTTTGGCGCGCGTTTGCCCGCCGCACTGCAGGCCGGCGAGGCGCTGGATGCCACGGTGGTGAACATGCGCTTTATCAAACCGCTGGACGAAGCCCGCCTGCTGGAACTGGCCGCCACGCACGATCTGCTGGTGACGGTGGAAGACAACGCCATCATGGGCGGCGCGGGCAGCGCAGTGCTCGAAGTGCTATCAGCTCATCGTGTCAGCACCCAGACGCTGCTGCTGGGGCTGCCGGATACCTACGTCGAGCATGGCGAGCAGGGCCAGTTGCTGGCCGATTGCGGACTGGATGCGGCTGGGATTGAAGCCGCTATCAAGGCACGGCTGGGTTAAGCTCGCCCACACCTGCCTGCAACGGCGCACCCCGGTTATCCGGCGTGCGCCGTTTTGTTTGGGTACGGCGTTGGTACGCGTGGCGCCGCCCATGTGGATTTATGCAACGCTGGCGGGGCCGGATTTCCTGCACGTTGGCGCGCAAGATACACTTCGGCACTCTATGACGCCCATGTAAACGGCAGGTATTCATGTTAGGCAAGTTGCTCGGCATGTTGGACAAATCACTCGACGGCAACCGCGGCAGCAAGCCCGCGGCGATCAAACTGCTGCAAACAACACTGGCCAGCCTGGCGCTGGTGCACAAGGCGTTGCCCGACGCGGTATACCGTTTTGTGCTCAGCGGAGATGACCCTGCCGTATTAATCAAGCTGGGCCAGACGCCCATCGAAACGGCCGGGCTGTTGGGGAACCCGGGCAGCCCGCACGGCTACCGCTGGATCAACGACGACGCCCACCGTGCTGCCGCAGAAGCCAGCATGCATGCGCGGGCTGACCTGTATGCCGCGAATACGCTGGAAGATGCCCAGTTGCTGCGTCTGGCCAAAGTGTTTGCCACGCTCGACCGCAGTGGCAGCAGCACGGCCGCACCCAGCCTGCCACGCTGGGTGGGATGTCTGCTTAATGACTATCTGTTTGGTGCGGGGCAGCCGCATTGGCAGGCAAACAAACCTCTTGGCAAAAAACGGCGACGAGGTCGCGGCCAAGCAGGACGTGCTGCAGTTTATGGACTTTGCGCGCATGCACCGCTTGCTGGAGCTGGATGGCCAGCCGGGTACGTTGGCGCTGGTTGCATTGCTCGATCATCGCGACGCGCCCAGCTATGAACGCGTACGCATGGATACGCTGATTTCAAGCGAAACCAATGATCAGTATCTGTTGCAGCATGCGGCCGAGGTGGCCGCGCTGCCGTCACGCATGTTGGCGGATGGCCGGTTCCGGTTAAGCCGGTGTCTGGGCCGGCTCGCGGTGGTAACCACCTTTGCGCCCACGCTGGCGTACCTGGCAGTGGACGGTAGCAAAACGGTGCGCGTTGAAGCCGGCAAGCAGCTTGAGGCCGTCCCCGCCGCCCAGCGCCTGACCCTGCTGGGCGCGCTGTTGCGTGACGGCGCGGTGGCCGAGCAAGAACAGGCGGCCGAATTACTGGCCCGCATCGCCAGCGCCGAGACAGCCCCGTTGCTGCAAGCGGCGCTCGAAACCAACAAAAGCCGAACCGTGCAACAAGCCATCCGCAATGCGTTGTCGCGGCTGGATGCCGTGGGCGGTCTGGATCAAACCGAAGTGCCGGTCGCCCGCCTTACAACGCGTTGCCCGATACTCCGCTCGACCACAACGCCACCGAGATGCTGCTCAAGCATTTTCGGGAACAACTGATCGAGCTTAAACGCGGTGCGGATCAGGAAGCGGCCGACAATCGCGAGCACAGCCGCGAATGGTCGTGGCGCGAGGCGGCATATACGCAGATGCGCAGGTTAACCGACGCGCATGTGGCCGATATCGTCGCCGTTCTGAATGGCGCGCCAGGCCAGCTTGATCGTGAGCAAAGCCAGTTGGTGGCGGGGTCGGGCCTGTTTGATCTGCCCGAGTTCAGCTTTTATCATTTTGTGCGCTGGGCCGATGGCAGCGAGCGCGAAATTCTGAGCTGGTTCTGGAATTTTCCGGGTTTTGTCCGGTGGCGCGCCGCTCACCCAGAGGCGGGCGAAGACTTGCGGATGTTTGCCGACGTGCTTGAGCGCCTCGGCAAACGCCGGATAGCATCGCACATAGCTGCCTGCGCGAGTATTGGCAACAGCTTGATTTGCAAGCGCTGGGGTCCGCGGCCGTGTGGCCGTTCTTTGCGCGTTATCCAGGCTATATCGACGAGGCATTGGGCCTCACCCCCAACCGGCAACAGACCTATCGCGAATACGTGCCTGCCAAAGCCATTGAAGTGATCGGCGCGTTCCCGCAGGTGCCCGCGCGCTGGGTGCCTCGCTTGCTTGAAATCGCGCTAGGCGATTCCCGCAGCAACCGCGCCGAAGCTCAGCAGGTATTGGCGCGCGTTCCGGGCATAGCCCATCAGGCGATAGACGCTTTGGGTTCAACGCGCCAGGAAGTGCGGATCGTTGCTGCGGACTGGCTGGCGATCTGAATTGCCAGGAGGCCATCCCCGCGTTGCAGGCCGCGCTGGCCAAAGAAAACCGCGAGACTGTGCGTGCCACGTTGCTGACTACACTCGAGCGGCTGGGCGCGGATATTCAGCCCTGTTGTCGGCCGAAAACCTGCAGCGCGAGGCCAGCAAAGGCCTGAAAGGCAAACTGCCCGTGGGACTGGCGTGGTTTGCGTTTGACCACTTGCCGGGCTGCCAATGGGCGAGTGGCGGCGCGGTGGACGCTAGCATTATCAAATGGTGGGTGGTGCTGGCGTACAAGCTGAAAGAGCCGGGCGGCAACGCATTGCTCGACCGTTATCTAAGCCTGCTGGACGCCGCTAGCGCCGCGGCGCTGGCACGCTTTATCCTGCGGCAGTTTATTGCGCGCGATACGCTGCACCCCTCGCTGGACGAAGCCGTCGCGCACGCGCAAGCGAATGTAGCCGCGCGGCATCAGATGTACCAGCTGGCCAGTTGGTCGCCTGCCTATGCGGCGATGACTCGGGAGCAGGTGTTTGAGCAGCTCAAACGCGAAAAGCTGGGGGAATACCTTGGCACCGCCATCGGTGAGAAGGGCATTCTGGGGTTGATCGGCCGCGGTACGGGCCACGAGATGGTGGCCACTCTGCAACCATTTATGCGTGATCATTACATCCGGCGTTTTCAGATTGAGGCGATTCTGGAAGGCCTGGCGAACAGTGCTGATCCGGCGGTTATCCAGCTGCTGCTAGCGATCTCGCGCCGCCATCGCACGGCTTCGGTCCAGACCCGGGCGCGCGCGCTGGTCGAACGTATCGCGCAGCGCAACCACTGGACGCAGGATGAGCTGGCTGACCGCACTATCCCCTCCGCCGGGTTTGACGACACGGGCCGCCTGGTGCTGTTTTATGGCGAGCGCGAATTTACCGTGGTGCTGGATGCGGGCATGAAGCCGGTTTTGCAAAACAGTGATGGCAAAGCCATCAAGGCGCTGCCCGAACCGCGTAAATCGGACGCGCCAGACAGCATCAAAGAAGCGAAAGCACTGTTTGCCGCGTGCAAAAAAAAGAACTGAAACAAGTGCTTGAGCTGCAGCAGGCGCGTTTGTACGAAGCGCTGTGCACGGGCCGCGTCTGGCCCGCGGCGGACTGGCTGGATTATCTGTATGGCCATCCGGTTATGGGGCGGTTGGTGCAACAACTGGTGTGGCAGGCGCTTGATGCCGATGGCCAACCGGTTACTTTGTTCCGGCCCACCGAGGATGGCAGCCTGATTGATCTGAACGATGACGAACTTGACGCCAGCACGCTTCATGCGGTGCGCCTTGCGCATATTGCTTTAGTGGATGCAGCCAGCGCCAAAGCGTGGCGCGCGCATCTGAAGGATTACAAAATCACGCCGCTGTTCGCCCAGTTTGCGCCGCAGCGGCCTGCCACGTGGACGCAAGACGCCGATGCCATCGATGACCGGCTGGGTTGGTTGGGCGACACATTCAGCTTTCGCGGCGCGTTTGCCAAACGCGGTTACCAGCGCAGCCAGGCCGAAGATGGCGGTATTTTCTACAGCTATTTCAAAGAGTTCGCGAGCAGCGGCATTCGCGTGGTGATCGAATTCAGCGGCAACACGCTGCCCGAAGAAAATGTACCGGCCGCGCTAAAAAAAACGCTGATGTTTGAAAACACCCGTGTGCGTAATTACCGCGAGCGCCTGCTCAAGCTGGACCAGGTGCCCCACGTGCTGTTGGCCGAGGCGTACGCCGATTACCTGGCCGTGGCCGATGTGTGCAGTGGTTTTGATGCCGAATGGGACAAGAAAACACCGTGGTAAACCATGACTGAAATCAGCCCGTCTGTGGCCGAGGCCCTGCGCCCCGGCGTCGAACAACGTTACGCGGCCGAACTCGCGCGGTTGCGAGAGGCCGACCATGCCGACAAACCAGAAAACTGGTACTTGTCGCCTGTAGCGGTACGCCGTTTTATTCTGGGTGACCCCGCCCTGGATATCGCGCGCAAGTTTTATGGTGACGATGCGCTGGTCGAACGCGCCATTGTTACGCTGATGGGCAATCAGGGCCTGATGCTGGTCGGCGAGCCGGGTACCGCCAAGTCGCTGTTGTCTGAACTGCTGGCGGCGGCGATCTCGGGCGATTCCGGCTTGACCATCCAGGGCACGGCGGGCACGACTGAAGATCATCTTAAATACGCCTGGAATTACGCACTGCTGCTGGCTGAAGGGCCGGGCCCGCGTTCGCTGGTGCCGTCCGCGCTGTATACCGCCATGCAGACCGGCAAACTGGTGCGCTTTGAAGAAATCACGCGTTGCCCGCCCGAAATCCAGGATGTGCTGATCTCGTTGTTATCAGAAAAGCAGTTGATGGTGCCCGAGTTGGGCGATGCCGGCCGTGTGCATGCGCGCCGCGGCTTCAATATCATCGCCACCGCCAACTTGCGTGACCGCGGTGTGCACGAAATGTCTTCGGCGCTTAAGCGGCGGTTTAACTTTGAGACGGTGCGGCCGATCCGCGAGCACGCATTCGAAGTCGAACTGGTGATGTCGCAACTGGCCCGCGAGCTGGCAGCCGCGCAAACGCTGGTGCGCGTGGAGCGTGATGTGGTGGCGTTGTTGGTGACCACCTTCCAGGAGCTACGCGCGGGGCAGACGCAGGAGGGCACCGCCATCAAGACGCCGGATACGGTGATGTCGACGGCCGAGGCCGTTAACGTGGCCTACGCCGCCGCCCTGGAGGCACGCTATTTTGGCGATGGCACGCTCACCCCGCGAGAACTGGCTGCACAGCTGCAAGGTGTGGTGCTTAAAGACAACGCCGACGATCTGCGCAAGGTGCGCCACTATTTTGAAACGGTGGTGCGCGAGCGCGCGCGCAAAGACGCGTTGTGGAAGCGTTTTCATGACGCCGCCCGTACGCTATGGCAATAGCCGGAGTTGCGTTGCCGCCGCGGCTGCAGCAAGGCTGAACGCGCTGTTTGCCGATAATCTGTATTTTGTGCCAGTGCGCCACCATAGCCCGGCCTGCGCGCGTGCCACTCAGGCATTGATCAGCGAGATCCGGCCTGTGGCTGTGCTGATCGAAGGGCCCGAAAGCTTTAGCGGACTGATTCCGCTGTTGCTGGATACGCAAACCCGGCCGCCGGTGGCCATTTTGTGCCAGACGCCTGCCCGACCCGCGGCTGCGATGGATGGCGGCGGGGCAAGCCCCGGGACCGCATTTTTTTCCGTTTTGCGAATACAGCCCGGAATGGGTGGCGTTGCGCGAGGGCGCGGCCGTGGGCGCCACGCTGGCGTTTATTGATTTGCCATGGCGCGACAAAGCCTGGCTGGGCGATGCCGCCGCGCACACAACGCGCAACCTGATGGCGGAGCGTTATCTGGCGCATAGCGCATATCTCAGCGCGTTGGCGCAGCGCGCCGGCTGCCGGGATCAGTCCGATCTGTGGGACCACTTGTTTGAGCTGCGGCCGCTGGCCCAGCTGCGTGACTGGCGCACTTTATTAGCCGATGTCTTTAGCTATTGCGCAATGGCGCGGCTTGATTACGAAACTGAAGTGCTGGAGGCAGAAGCAGTCTGCCGCGCGAACGCCATATGGCGGCGCACATCGCGCGGCTGCGCGCCTGTACTGATGGCCCTATTGTGGTGGTCACTGGCGGCTTTCATACCGCTGCATTGCTCGAACTGTTGCAACAACCGACCCCGGCCCTGGCCGCCGCTACGGCCCCGGCCACCGATGATGCATGGCTGATCCGCTATAGCGATGATCGGCTTGATGCGCTCAATGGCTATGCGTCAGGTATGCCATCTCCCGCTTATTACCGCCAGGTGTGGCAAGCGCAGGAGACGGGAGCCGCCAGCTATCTGCAGCAGGTGGCGCTTCATTTTCTGACCAGCATGGCGCGCGAAACACGCGAGCAGAACCTGCACGAACAGATTTCGGTAGCGGCTGTGCAAAACGCATTGCTGCAAGCGGTGCGGCTGGCGGCCTTGCGTGGCCATGCCGGGCCGGGCCGGTACGATTTGATCGACGCCATGCGCTCTTGTTTTATCAAAACGGCCGACCATGACGGCACGGCGGGCTTTAACCAGAGCCTGCATCGCTGGCTGGGTGGCAACCGGCTCGGGCAGATTCCGCCTTCGGCGGGCTCACCACCGTTGCTGGAAAACGTGCGCCAACAGGCGCGCGCGCTGGGTATCGCGTTGCAAGATACCGATGTGCGCGTCACGCGCCTGGACGTATATCGCAAGCGCGCCCATGTACGGCGAAGCCGCTTTTTTTTCATCTGATGCAATATCTGGATGCGCGGCTGGCACAGTGGCAAGGCGGCCCCGATTTTCTGCATGGCACGCGGCTGGAACTGTTGTTTGAAGAATGGCGCTACGCGTGGACGCGACCGTCGAAGCGCGGCTAATCGAACTCTCTAGTTTGGGTCAGACCTTGGCCGATGCCGGCCTGGCGCGTTTGCGCGCAGAACAACAGGCGCTGGATGCGGCGGGTGCGGCGCGGTCGGCGGCCAGTGCGGTGCAACTGGTGATCCGTGCTTGCCTGGTGGGTCTGCACGATCAGGTGCCGTTGCTGCTCGATCGGCTTGGCGCTTATCTGAGCGAGGATGCAACATTTGAGTCGGTGGTGCTTTGCGGTCACCGGCTGGCCACATTGTGGCGCGCGCGCGAGCCATTAGGCGCGCAGCAGCACCCGACTATCCTCGCGCTGATGCGGCAATGCTGGACTGGAGCGCTGTATTTGTTGCCGGGTCTGGCGCAAGTCAGTGTCCAGCACGAAGCCGCGGCGATACGCGATCTGGGCCTGCTGCGAGAGTTTGGCCAGGCGTTACGCGAAGCCGCCACCGATGTGGGGCCGTCGGAACCGCCGCCCGACACGGCGCCACTGCATGCGCAGCTACTGCGCCTGCTGGATCAGCCTGAAGTGGCAGCCGGGCTGGCGGGTGCCGCGGGCGCAACGCTGGTGCTGGACAGCCAACTGGAAGAAATCGCCTTGGGCCAGCGGCTGCAAATACGGTTTGGCGCGGGCGCCGATCCGGCTGAGGCCGTACGTTTTCTGACCGGGTTGATGACCGTTGCACCCGAACTCTTGTTGCGTCGGACCGATATGCTGCAGGCGCTTAACCAATTGATCGCCAATTGGGACGAAGACCACTTTATTACCCATCTACCTGAATTGCGCGAAGCGTTTGCACGGCTAAAGCCCCAGGAAACCGCCGATATGGCGCGATGGCTGGCGGAACTGAACGGCGCGCCGGTGGTGCAGACCGATCTGGCCCACATGCAGGTAAGCGCCGCCGATTTGCCCACCACCACGCGCATCGACGCAGATCTGGCGCGCTTGCTGCAACGCGATGGTTTGGGTAGCTGGCTGCTTTCGCGGAATAGCCACGATGAGTGACGACAACACCCGCATCATGCTGCGGCGCTGGCGCTTGATGCTGGGGCACTTTGCGGCGGATAGCCTCGACCAATACGGGCTAAGTGCGCAAGAGCAGCGGCTGGATCAGGCGCTGGATTATTTATACGGTCGCGAATATGAGCGCCGGAGCGTGCGACGCGGTACAACGCCAGATGCATCCGCCGTGCGCGCGATTGACTGGTTACACCTCACGCGAAAGTTGTTTCCGCGCGACGTATACGAGCGCATCCAGGCGCAAGCATCGAAAAGTATCAGCTGACTGATTTGCTGCATGACCCCGCCGCGTTGGCGACGCTGGAACCCAACCAGGCCCTGGTGCGCACGCTGCTTGGCTTGCGCGGCAAACTGGGCGCCGAAGTGATCGGCGTGTTGCGCACGCTGCTGCGCCAGGTGGTTGAAGACATTACGCGCCGCCTGCGCACCGATTTTGTTAACGCACTGCAAGGTCGTCGCAACCGCTTTCGCCGCTCCGCCTTGCGTAGCGCACAAAACTTTGACTGGCGTGCCACGCTGCATGCCAACCTCAAACACTATGATCCGGCACGTAAACAGTTGGTGATCGAGCGCGTGTTGTTTAACGCACGCACGCGGCGGGCCCTGCCGTGGGAGGTCATTCTGTGTGTCGATCAAAGTGGATCAATGACTGATTCGGTGATGTACGCAGCCATCGTCGCGGGCATTCTGGCCGGCTGCCCGGTGTGCGCGTCAAGCTGGTGGTCTTCGATACCGCAGTGGTCGACCTGACCCAGATGGCGCATGACCCGGTTGAGGTATTGCTGACCGTGCAGCTGGGTGGCGGCACCGACATCGGCCGCGCAATGCGCTATTGCGAGCAGTGCGTCGACCAGCCCCACCGCAGCGTGGTGGCGTTGATCAGCGATTTTTTCGAAGGCATGCCCATCGGCCCGTTGCTGGACAGCGTGCGGCGCATGGCCGAAGCCCGCGTCACCTTGCTGGGTCTGGCCGCGCTGGATGAGACCGGCACGGCGGTCTACGACCGCGACATGGCGCAGCGACTGGGTAATCTGGCATGCATGTCGCCGCGCTCACGCCGACGCATTTTGCCGAATGGCTGGCGGAGGTGATGGGATGAGTGACCTGCACATCCGCTATCGCGGCTATGACGATGAGGCACTGGCCACCCTGGCCAACGTAGGGCTGTTGCGCCGCGCACAGCGCGATGTCGAAGCCGGCAAGGTTGCCATTCTGGCTGCCACGGTACCCAAATCAGCTTGTGTGCCGATGGGCAGACGGTATTGCTTGACGCACGTGGGCCAGCGCACGCGCGCTGTGATTGTCCCGCCCCCGGCATGTGTAAACATATTCTGGCCGCAGTGATATACGTGCGTGAGCAAGCCGCCACGGAACCGCCTATGCAAAAGCCAGGCGCTGCGGCCGCCAGCGCCGACCTTGCCGCGCCCAGTGCCTTGCAAAGCGCGTTGTCGCTGGTGCCGGCCGAAGTGTTTCGCGAAGCTGGCCGCGCTGCAGTCCGGCGTGCAGCCAGCCGTTTTGATCCTGTGCTTGCGCTAGTGTGGACGGAGCAGGCCGCCAGCCTGTTGATCGAACTGGCGCAACCGCCGTTGACGATTCGTTATATCGCGGGCGCAGGGTTTGCCGGCATGGTGTCGGATGCCGCGGCGGCTGACCAGCCTGCCTTGCATGTGCTGGCGCTCACC
>BBFD01000072.1 GCA_001313065.1 Silvimonas sp. JCM 19000 | reverse complement strand
TGCAGCCGCCAGCCCGCAAGCCGCCCCGGCCGAATTTCTGGCGTTGTCGCAACTGGTAACGGGCCGCAGTCAGCTTGATACCGAAGTGGCCAATCGCATTTACGCGGCATTGTCGCAAAAAAGACCCCGCCTTCCCCGGTCAGGCCAGCGCCTTGTGGCAGCACGCCAATGCCGGGGTCGATGGTCTGCAGGCCGCCGCGTTAAATGATCCGGCTTTGTCCAAAGCGCTCAGCAACATCGTCAGCGCCTGGTATCTGGGCGAAGCAGGCGGTCAGGTCGTGCAATACAAAACCGCAATCGGCAATCAAGTGGTCGAAGACGTGGTGGTCACGCCAAGCTATTGCCGCGCGGCGCCGGGTTACTGGACGGCGCAACCGCCGCATACCGTGGCGCGCAGCATATGAGCGATGCCAGCAATGCCGATGTAATCATTGTTGGATCGGGGGTGGCGGGGGCCTTGATTGCGCACCAGTTAGCCAAAGCGGGTAAATCGGTTTTGATCCTGGAAGCCGGGCCACGCATCGAGCGCTGGCGCATTGTGGAAAATTTCCGCAATTCGCCCGCCAAAGATGATTTCATGACGCCCTACCCCAGCACGCCGCATGCCCCGCATCCGGAATACAGCCCCGAAAACAACTATCTGATTTTCAAAGGCCCGCAAAAAAATACAATTCCCAATATATTCGCGCCGTGGGCGGCACCACCTGGCATTGGGCGGCAGCCACCTGGCGTTTTTTACCCAATGATTTCCGCTTGCAGTCGGTCTATGGCGTAGGCCGCGATTGGCCGATCAGCTATGCCGATCTGGAACCGTATTACCATCAGGCCGAAATTGAGTTGGGCGTATCCGGGCCTAATGACGGCACTGACCTGGCTCACCCCGTTCTGCCCCCTACCCCATGCCCGCATTGCCGCTATCGTGGAATGACCAACGCTTTCATGATGTATTGACGGCCGATGGATTCAAGGTTGTTTCTGAACCGGTGGCGCGCAATAGTCGGCCCTATGACGAACGCCCTTCCTGTTGCGGCAATAACAATTGCATGCCGATTTGCCCGATTGCCGCGATGTATAGCGGCATTATCCACGTCGATAAAGCCGAGCGTGCCGGCGCCCGGCTGCTGGCCAATGCCGTGGTGTACAAGATTGAAGTCGGCGCCGCCAACCGGATTGTGGCGGTGCATTACAAAGATCCGTCCGGGGTTTCGCATCGCATATCCGGGCGTTATTTTGTGCTGGCGGCCAACGGCATAGAAACACCCAAATTATTGCTGATGTCGACTGACCATCGTGCCGAGGGCGTGGCCAATAGCTCGGGGCAGGTTGGACGCAATTTGATGGACCATCCCGGCACCGGCGTGACTTTTCTGGCCAACGAGGATTTGTGGGCCGGACGCGGGCCGATGGAAATGACTTCGGTGGTTAATTTGCGTGACGGCGCATTCCGTAGCGAATACGCCGGTAAAAAAAACTGCATTTGAATAATGGCGCGCAAACCCGCCCGGCCACGCGCAAAGCCATCAAAATGGGATTGCTGGGTAAACAGCTGGACGCTGAAATCCGATATCGCGCCGCGCGCACCGTCAATATCAACAGCTTCCACGATATTCTGCCTGACCCCGCCAACCGCATCGTGCCCAGCGCCGGGCATCGCGATGCGCTGGGTATACCGCAGCCTGAAATCACTTATGCCATCGATGATTATGTGCGGCGCAGTGCGGCGCATACGCATGAGGCTTATGCGCGCATTGCGCAATTGTTTGGCGGCAAGGAAATCAGCTTTGATGACGACTTTGCCCCTAACAATCACATTATGGGCACGGCCATTATGGGCACCGATCCACGCAATTCGGTCACCGATGCGCATTGCCGCACTCACGATCATGAAAACCTGTATATCGCGGGCGGTGCCACCATGGTGACGGCGGGCACGGTCAATTGCACGCTAACCATCGCCGCCTTATCGTTGCGCATTGCCGATACCTTGAAGGCGGTGCTATGAGCCGCTATCGCTTTGCCTTGATGAGCGTGCTGGCGGCATTCAGCCTGCTGGCACATGCCGCCGCGCCCAATGATCCCGCGCTGATTAAACGCGGTGAATATCTGGCGCGGGCCGCCGATTGTTTTGCCTGCCATACCGCCGATAAAAACAAACCCCTCGCCGGCGGATATGGCATCGATTCGCCGTTTGGCATGATCTACACCCCCAATATCACGCCGGACAAAGAAACCGGCATAGGCAACTGGAGTGATGACGAGTTTTATCGCGCGCTGCATCAAGGCATAGGCAAACACGGCGAACAGCTTTATCCGGCGTTTCCGTATCGCGCGTTTACGCTGATGCCGCGCGCGGACGTACTGGCGATCAAGGCTTATCTGTTTGCCCAGCCCGCCATTCATTACACCCCGCCGCCCACTCAATTGCCGTTCCCGTTTAATCAGCGCTGGGCCATTGCGGGCTGGAAATTGATTAATTTCCGCGAAGGCGAATTCAAACCGGAGCCGGGCAAAGATGAAGTCTGGAATCGCGGGGCTTATCTGGTGGAAGGCCTGGCGCATTGCCAGGAATGCCACACGCCGCGCACGCTGACCATGGGTTTGAATGCCGACAAAGCCTTTGGCGGCGGCCGAATCGGCAATTGGCACGCGTTTAATATTTCTGCGGACAAAACCAGCGGCGTGGGCGGCTGGAGCGACGAAGAATTAATCCAGTATCTGCATACCGGCAAGGCGGACGGTCGGGCGGCGGCAGCCGGTGGGATGGCGGAAGCGGTGGAAGACAGCTTGCGTTATCTATCACCGGATGACCTGAAAGCCATCGTCGGCTATTTGCGTAGCGTGCCGCCGATTCATAACCCCAAAGACAATCAATCGCGCTCAACCTGGGGCAAACCGGCGCATGACGAAACCACTTTGCGCGGCAAAGCCGGCATCTCGGCCAGCAATGACGCCATCAGCGCGGCTGAATTGTTCAGCGCCAATTGCGCCAGTTGCCATAACCCGTCTGGCGCAGGCAGTAGCGATGGTTATTATCCGTCGCTATTCCACAATTCGACGGTAGGCGCGCAGAACCCGGCCAATCTGGTGCTGGTATTGCTGAATGGCGTGCACAGGGATATGGGTAATCAAACGGTGTTTATGCCCGGCTTTGGCGACAAACTGACCGACCAGCAAATCGCAACGTTGACCAATTATCTGCTCGACCACTTTGGCAATCCGGCGCGCCAGATTGATGCCCATTTTGTAAAGCGCTTGCACCACCCCGGTAAAGGATCGACCTATCTGATCATGGCGATTGCCGCCTTTGTCGTGGTGGTGCTAGCAATTATTGCTTCGCTCTGGGCAATTCGGCGGCGCCCGCTACGCGTATTGCATCACTAAGCCATAAACCCGATATTGGCCGGCCAACCCGCATTGGTGAAGCTGGCCAGATTGGGGACCACACTGCTTAATTGCGCGGGCGTAACGCCAAACCAGGTGGCTAGCGTGGCCACGTATTGATCGACCGAGGTGGTTGGAATCCAGCGGCCTTCTTTGGTCGAATCATCCGGTCCGCCCAATACATGCTGCGGAAAGCGACCATAAAACTGTTTGCCCTTGACCGCCCCGCCCATCACCAGGTGGTGCCCGCCCCAGGCGTGATCGCTGCCTGCGGTCGAATTGGGTTTGAGCGTGCGGGTAAAGTCCGACATGGTGGCGGTGGTGACATTGCTCGCCAGGCCCAGACTGCTGACCGCGCTGTTGAATGTGGCCAGCGCTTTGCCCAATTGGCCATACAGCGTGTTCTGGGTATTCAGTTGATCGCCATGTGTGTCGTAACCGCCCTGCGAAACAAAATACACCTGGCGGGATAATCCCAGCTTGGCGCGCGCTTCAATCAGCATGGCGACGGTCATCAATTGCAGGGCAATTGAAGACGTCTGGCCACTGAACAGCGGCCGCACCGTTGAGGCGGCGTTATTGACGATGGGATTGAGCAAGGCGCTGTTGCCCAATGCCGATTGCTTGATCTGGCCATCGATATTGCGCAAACGCGTATTCCCGGTTTGCGTGGCCAGTGCCGCCACGGCGCTTTGCAGCGACGTATTGGCATAACTCAAGCCAAAACTACCGCCTGCCGTCGGCACGGCCAAAGGCCGGGTGGTATTGCCAAGGGTAAAGATGCTGTTGCCCGCCAGGGTAATCACCGGCGGCACACTGCTATTGGCCGCAGTCAAATCCGCCACACGGCCGCCCCAACCACTGCTCTCGGCACCTTGCGGCGCAATCCCGGTGGTTTGCCATTGTTGTTGCTGGTCGATATGCGAATACAGATTGGCCGGTAACTTGTAGCCCGCAGTTTTTTAATTGCGCTTGCGTCGTCGGCTTGGCCAGCGTGCCCGCATTAAACTGGATCGCCATTTCTCCCGCGTCCCACAAGCTCGCCAAAGGCGCCAGCGCCGGATGCAGACCGAACTGCTGCACGCCGTTCATGGCGTTCGCATCAATATTAGTCGGATTAGCCAAAGGTGCGAGTTGCGCTTGGGGAATCGCCAGCACGCCGCGTACCCCGGCATAGGTTGCATACGCACTCGCGTCGTAGGGAATGATCATGTTGTTGGAATCATTGCCGCCAAACAGAAAGACAATGACCAGCGCTTTGTAATCATTGCTGCTATCAGCAAAGGCGCTGCTCAAGGATAACTGGCTCAAAGCAGCCAACATACCGGCGCTGCCCGCGCCTTTCAGAAAATGACGACGGTTCATTAGCGTTGGACCTCGTAGAGCGGCGATGTCGCAATCAGATAAGCGACGGTGCGGGCGGGTAATTGTGGGTTGGCGGTCACGCTTTTGGCGCTGAGTGCTTTGACTTGCGCCACGATGGTGGCGTGTGCGTCGGCGGGCAAATCGTCGTGCAACAGCAAGGCCGCCATTTGATTAACCAGCTGGTCCGGATCGGTAATGCCGGTCCACGCCGAGAAATCAATGCGCGTGCCGACCGAATTGCTGACGCTGCTATCCGCGGCCACGCCATTGCTTTGCAACACCACGGCGCCGACCGCGTTCATGCGTGCCAGTGCACTGCTGGTATCCAGAATGCCGAATTCGGGACCGTATAAATCAGCGGCGCCCGGCGCGCGATATTGCGGCGAATAAAAATTGAAGACCGAGGGCGAGGCAAACACCGCTTGCGACATACCCGCCGTCGCGTTGCGCGGATTCATACCATCGGTGGTTGCCCCCAGCGTGCGCAACAAACTGGCCATAAACAGGGCCGGCTCACGCAGATGGCCATAAGCCGCATCCGCCACATTGCTGCCGCGCGCTTCCGGGTCCAGCAGAATGGCTTTGATCACGGCTTTCATATCACCGCGTACGCCGCTGCCATTGTCATTAAATGCCGCGCTGACGCGCGCAATATAGGCCGGGCCGGGATTGCTGGTGACCAGTTTCTGGATCAGTTGCTTGCCCACAAACGGGCCGACGTTGGGGTGATTGAAAATAATATCGAGCGCGCCATCCAGATCTTGTTGCGCCGTTTGCCCGGCGGGCAAGGTCTGGCCGTTGAGCAATACTTTGGCATCGACATCGTGCTGGTTATCAAACGCCACCATCTTGCCCGCGCGATTGGTCGGGTTGGTCCATTTGGACAAGGCGCCCGGCAACGGCGGAAAAGTCCATCCCGTCATGGCGCGGGCCATGGCGGTAATTTCGGCCTGGCCATAGGTAGGAATGGCGTCCCCGTTGCTATCTGTTTGCACGCTACCATCGGCATTCAGTTTTTTTCAAGGCCGATGGTAAACAGCTGCATTAATTCACGTGCGTAATTCTCGTTGGCCTGCACGCCCTTTACTGGATTGGGCTTGCCGTTATTGACCATATTCAGCCAGCTGCCCATGACGGGATGCAAAGTGACATCACGCATCAAATCGCGGAAATTGCCAAAGGCATCGTTCAATAACATGTTCTGGTAATCGGCCTGGGCATAAGCCTCATAGCCGGAGGTCACAAACAATTGGGATAAGGCAAACGCCACCCGTTGGCGCAATTGATCCTGACCATTAATGGCATTGGCAAAGAACATGCGCTGAACCTGGGTCAGGCCGTAATAATCGCGACTGCAATTCTTGAGCATCAAGGCATCGGTCGATTGCGCAATGGTGTTGGCATCGCTGGTGCAACTGCCTTGATTAGACGGATTGACATAAAAGAATCCGTTATAGCCTGTGGCCGGAATGGTGAATTGGCGCGCGATCCATTGATTGGCAGTGCCCGCCTGTAAATCCGCCAGCGCCGCCGGTGCAGCACCAAAGCTGGCTTGTTCCAGAAAGCGTTGGGCATCTTGTCTGGAAACAAACACCACATCGCTATTGCCGCCGCTGCTATTGCTATTGCTATTGCTGCTACCGCCGCTATTGGCGCTATCGCTGCTACCGCCCCCGCCACCACCACATGCGGCGAGCGCCAACGCGAGCGCCCCCATTACTCCGACGCGCGAGCCCGCACGCCATGCCTGATGCGACATTGCCCTGTCCCCTTGAATCAATAAATGTTGCGCGGCGCTGGTCGCAGATCAATGGCAATGCGGTTTATTGCCTTTTATCACCGACTAATGCAGGTCGATGTGATCGATTACGCCGCGTCTTTGACAGGGATTATTTAGGCAGTGACGCCCGGATACAGAAAGACATTAGAGATGAAAGGCCGATACAAACAGACAGGTTGCCGGGCCTATAACCAATGCCGATTACTGCGCGACCACAGTGCAGCAAGGTCGCCATGGCCATACCCGATGAGCTGCCGTACAGGGGCAGCACTGCCGCAAATGGTCAGTTGCCAACGTCAAATAATTTGGGTATGTGCGCGCGCCAGCCGCATACGTCAGGGCTGAATTGGCTTTAGCCCGCAATTAGCTTGTGTCCAATATGGTTATTGGCTATTCATCCAGAATCTCAATTCAAGGGTCGATCAAATCGATCCGTGCCGCTATTAAGCCCATCGAATCAGCCTGTATACGCCAGGCCATGGATAGAGTTTTACAATTTATAACCATCAACTATGCAATTAATTCTTGCCAATCCGGCAATCTGACGTAGAAAGATGACTGCGTGAAGTGGATCGTCAAGGATCAATACCGGTTGTAATTAAAACGGTATTTCACACAAACGCAAACGCGGGCTCAATGAAAACAAGATGGGCAACGCCAGTGTCTGCCAAGGACGAACGGCGCGTAGCTTCTGCCGCTTATTGTGGCGTTGCCCACCCGGCGCCTTCTCGCGGCGCGTGTAAACCGGGCTGAGCAAAGTCCGGCAAAACAGACCGACCGCACGCAAAAAAAACGGCCGTGATTGCTCACGGCCGTTTTCATTATTGCGTAGCGACTTAACCCATAAAGCCCAGGTTAGCCGGCCAGCCTGCCGCAGTAAACGTCGACAGATTAGGCACCACCGAGGCCAGTTGCGCCGCCGGTACGCCCAGCCAGGTGGCGAGGGTCGCGGCGTATTGCTCAACCGACGTGGTCGGAACCCAGCGCCCTTCTGCGCCATAGTCGGTCGGACCGGCCAGTTGGTGGGTCGGGAACGTACCGTAGTAGTTCTTGCCCTTGACCGCACCGCCCAGAATGAACTGGTGACCGCCCCAGGCGTGGTCAGCACCGCCGGTGGAGTTCGACTTGAGCGTACGGCCAAAGTCGGACATGGTGGCCACGGTGACGTTGTTGCCCAGACCCAGCGAATTCATGGCGTTCATAAAGGTTGCCAGGCTGTTGCCCAACACGCCGTACAACGCTTGTTGCGTGGCCAGCTGGTTGGTGTGGGTATCAAAACCACCCAGCGACACAAAGAACACCTGACGCGATTGAGCCAGCTTGGCGCGGCTTTCAATCAGCATGGCCACCGTCGCCAGCTGCACTGCCAGTTCGCTGGTCTGACCAGCAAACATGGCTTTCACGGCCGAGCTGCTGTTGTTGATGATTGGCTGATGGTCGAGCTGGCCGCCAGGGCTGCGTTCTTGATCGACACCTGCGCCAGTTCCAGTTGCGACGAAGCCAGGTTGCGCAGACCGATTTCGGATTGCGCCAGATAAGCATCGCCCCACAACGGCGAGAACACGCTGCCATAAGTCGGCACGGCCAGCGGACGCAGGCTGTCGCCCTGGGTGTAGATCGCGTTACCCGACAGCGTCATCACCGGCGAAATACCGCTCAGATTGGCGCCAACGTGTTCGGCAGCACGGCCGCCCCAACCGGCACGCACCATACCCAGTGCGTCGGTGCCCGTGGCTTGCCATTGTTGCTGTTGGTCAGCATGCGAGAACAGGTTGGTCGGCAAGGTTGCGGTGCCGGCCAGAATCTGGGCACGGGTGTCGGTGCAGCCAGCGGCCCGATGTTGAACTGAACAGCCAGTTGGCCAGCATCCCAGAACGATTTGAGCGGGGACAAGGCCGGGTGCAGTGCAAATTGCGTCACGCCAGCGGTCTTGGTGGTATTCAGACCTGCAGTCGGGTTGGTCAACGGCACCAGGCTGGTTTGTGCCAGCGCCAGGCCACCGCGGATGGCGGCGTAGTTGGTGTAGCTGCTGCTGTCGTAAGGGATGATCATGTTGTTCGAGTCGTTACCACCGAACAGGAACACACAGACCAGGGCTTTGTAATCAGAGCTGGTATCAGCCAGGGCTTTGAGTGCGCCCAGTTGGCTCATTGCGGCAACCATGCCAACACCACCAGCGCCTTTCAGGAATTTTCTGCGATTCATATCTGCCAAACCTCGTAAATGGGCGACGTCCAGGACGCCAAAGTCTTTAAGGGGGGCGGCTCACTCATTTACTGCGTCTTGCTGATCTCTGCCGCGTTGGTGCTATTAGGCTGAGTATCAGTGTTTACTTAACCAGGTCGATACCTGGGGACGCTGTAAGCTTGCCGAGTAAGGCGCAAACCGGGGGCGTGGCGGGCTGGTTTGCAAAATGTTCCAGCACCGCACGACCAATTAAAAAATCAAGGGTTTACTTCTGGATTCCGGCGGGGGCCAGTGCCTTTGGAGGGCACTGGCTTCGCCACATTTACTTCTGGATTTCGTACTGCGGCGACGTAGCGATCAGGTAGCAGATGTCGGCAGCAAGCAGCTTGGGCATCGCCTTGATCTGAGCGTCAGTCAGGTTCTTGAGGTAGGTCATGATGGCGGCCTTCATACCTGCGGTCATCGAGCCATGCATCAGGATGTCGTTGAACTTCTCTACTGCAGCGGCACGGTCAGTCAGGGCGCCGAACTTGCTGACATCGATATGCGTCCCGATCGAGTTGGTCACCGACTTGTCAGCGGCCGCACCACCCAGGAAGAACATCTGCACAGCAAAGTTGGAGCGGTTGATCTGGCTGGCGGTGTTAAGCAAGCCAAATTCAGGGCCGTTCAGCGTGGTACCCGGTGCTACATACGACGGCGAGTAGAAGTTGAACACCGAAGGCGACATGTAAACCGATTCACCTTGCACCGTGCTCCAGTAGTTGGGGCCCATGCCATCGGTAGTACCGCCCAGCGTGCGCAGCAGTTGCAGCATGTACACCGCCGGTTCGCGCAGCTTGCCGTAAGTAGCGCTGGTCTTGCTGTCACCGCGTGCTTCCGGATCGGTCAGGATGGCGGTCACGACTGCAGACAGATCACCGCGCACACCGGCACCGTTATTGCCCCACACGGCCGAAACACGTGCCACATAAGCCGGCGACGGGTTGCTGGTCACCAGTTTCTGGATCAGCTGCTTGCTGATAAACGGGCCCACGCTGGCATTGTTGGTTACGGCGGTGATGGCTGCATTCAGATCGCTGGTCGCGGTGCCCCCTGCCGGAATCACGGTGCCACCACAATGGTCTTGGCATCGGTGTCGTGGTAGGCGTCCATAGCAACCATCTGGCCTGAGTGGTTCACCGAGTTGCCGTTCCACACCACTTTGCCACCCGGAACTGCCGGGTAGGTCCAGCCGGTAAAGGTACGCGCCAGCGCAGTAACTTGCGCCTGGGTGTAGTTAGCCACCGGCTTGCCTTTGGCATCCAGCTTGTAGGTGCCATCGGCGTTCAGCTGATTGGTACCCATGGTAAACAGCTGCAAAAATTCGCGAGCGTAGTTTTCGTTGGCCTGAGTGCCTTTGGCGGCGTTGGGCTTGGCGTTGTTCACCATGTCCAGCCAGTCACCCATGGTCGGGTGCAGGGTCACCACCGTCATCAGGTTTTTTTATAAGTGTCGAACGCATGGTTCAACAGCAGGTTCTGGTAATCGGCCTGGGCGTAGCCTTCATAACCGGAGGTCACCAGAATTTGCGACAGTGCAAAAGCCACGCGCTGACGCAGTTGATCTTTACCGCTCAGGGCGTTGGTAAAGAAAGTACGTTGTACGGCGTTGGGCGCAAAAAAAATATCGCGGCTGCAATATTTGATCTTGAGCGCATCGGTTTCGTACTTGACGACGTTGGCTTCGTTGGTGCAGCTGGCGCCGCGGAACGGGTCAACCCAGTAGTAACCGTGGTAGCCGGTAGCGGGATGGCCATCTGAGCCTTGATCCAGCCTTGATACCCAGGCGTTGCACATCTGCGATATCCGATTCGGTCGGACCGAAAGCGGCTTGTTCCAGCAGACGTTGTGCATCAGCACGCGTCACCGTAGTGGTGGTCGTGGTGTCTTGATTGGACTGGAGTTTCAGGCTCGTATCCTGAGTACCAGTGATATCGCTGCTACCACCGCCACAGGCGGCCAGAGCGGCGGTCAGGGTCATTACAGCGGCGCTGCGAAGGGCGTTTTTTTACCGCGCAAAACTTCAAATTGAAAATCCATTGTGTAACTCCATTGCGTGGGGCGGCGTCTTTCGCTTGGGGCCTTGTGGCCGGTGCCGCGATGGACCGTATTTAGCCTGAAGCATCAGTATTTCAGGAATAGCTGATGGATAACCGGCGCTGGAAAACGGACCAAAGCGATGACGCTGCACTTACGCAATTTCTCTACTGCAATTACCTATTCTTGCTTTTGTTGTAAAAAAATACGACCTACTGACCTCGAAAATATGCAGCACAAGCCCCTGTTTTTTATTGGTAAAAAAAATTCACGTTGACCTTATCTTACAAATATTGTGGTCAAATTCACAGATTACACAAAAAAATAAGAATTGACAGCAAAGCTGGGCTTTTGCTCGTAAGTGAACCGAGCCTCCCCAGGGTGGTACCTGGTAGCCTGAAAGCCGACTATTTGGGGATGAACGGTCGGTTTTTATAAAAGTCACCGTCGATACAAGCCCCTGAAACAACAGGATTTATCTGAAAATTTTGCAAAATCGGCGTGCAGTGGGTGTCGTCAGGTATCGATGTACAGCTCGACCGGATGGTCAGGGCGTAAAAAAAACCCAGGAGGCTCCTGGGTTTTGTCAGCTTTGTCGGCAAAGTTGTCAGTATGTTACCGCTGATGCAACCAAGCTTTCGGGTTGTTCACCCCAAAAAAAGATTTGTATCAGACAACTTTTGCCCGCTTCAAGCCGGGTTAGCGGGGCTGGCCTTGCTTTTTTGGCTTGCTGGGAGCCAGCAATTTCCATGTGCCGTCATCGAGCTTGCAATATGCCGGCGTCATGCGGTCGTTCTGAACCTTGCTGGTAAACGAGAGCTGAATATTCCGACAGTCGCGCCCACCATGCTGGTAACTGCGGGTGGGCACCAGGTCGACCGTGGTGCCGCGTTTGCTGTTGGTATCCGCGTCGGCGCTGCTCCACGTGCGGTGCTCGCCGTCTTTGGCTTCATTCAGCGCAGCCATCACGCTGTCGTTCAGGCTTTTCTGGTCCGCCGTGCTTAAACGCGTCAGCGGGGTATTGCTCATAAAACCCAAACCGGCGGCCTGCACCGTGGGGGCAATGACGAAAGGCGCGGCGGCAATCAATACGGCCATGCAAGCGGTGATACAACGCATGCGGAAGACTCCCTCAGGGATGGTTGGATTTGTAACACAGTGAGAAAACGCATTCTGTCGGTGCGCCACGTACACGCACGCACAGTCTGTGAGGCATGGCTGACGCTGATTTCAACGGCATGCCGCCGTCATACAATCAGCGCAGTCCCCAGGCCCGGCGTAGTCTTGCTCAATCGGGTCGGCCCGGCTATGGCACAAGTGGCCAAAATCATTCGGGGGCCCAAGACATGAGTGCACGCTGCTTTCAGTTTTGCGGGAACGCGGTATCAGATATAGACAACCGGGCTGGCGCACGCCAGGTGGTATCGCAACAGCATGGGCCGTTTAGCACAGGCAAAGCCGTGGCAGGCAGGCCTAATCGGGAAACAACATCGAAGCAGTCAGCCGCACACCCCAGCCCGGCGCCGAATCCGGCCTGGCCATCCAGTACTTGCCCTCCAGCCCCACACTGCCCTTTTGCTGGCCAAAGCTGAACGGCTTGCTGACCCCAGCACTGACCGGCACGCTCCAGTTGCGCGCGGTCCAGTCATAGCTGCTGTCCGAGCCTACCGACCAGGTCAGCCCGGACTTCTGGGTATACGCCAGAAATGGCTGCATGGCCGACACGCTATTGCTGTTGCGCAGATTGCCTGGCACGCCGGGCGTGGCATAAGACCAGATATGGCTGGCTTGCACGCCCCACTGCCACTGGCTGGCTTGCATCATCAACACACCGGAAGGCCCGGTGCCCCAACGATCCGCCCCCGGCGGACGCGTGGCCGGGTCACTACTTAGATAAGCGGTGCCGCCCGCCAGCATCAAGCCACCGTCGTTAGCGACGGCATTGGGTGCCAGCCACACATTGTGTACGGTCTCGCCGCCGCCATAAGGATTGCTACCCGGCAGCAAATCGGTCTGTGCACCAGACAGCGTGGTGTGCGACAACATGGTCCAGTCGCGATTGAGCGGCACCAGCGCATCGTCCTGCGGCACACCCCAGTGGTGCGCCAGCGCGCTTTGCATCAAGCGCGCGCCGACGGTTTGTTGCGGCGGTCGCAGCAGGGCCAGGCCGACGTCATCGACCTCATCCGCGCTCGCCCACGCGCTGCACAGACACAGGCTCAGCGCAGCCGCCAGCCAGCGTGGCCGTCTGTATCGCGCTGTCGTCCCATCTGCCATGCCCGTTCTCCCGACGTGCGCCAGCCTCAAAAAAAATGGCAGGCAGGCCGTGTGTTGCTACTTTGGTTTTTTAGTGGGATCAGGCTGCGTTTAAAACGCTTTATAAATTGCCCTGACCGATGCTGTAACGTTAGACGGGTCGTCGTGAAAATTCACGCCCAGCCGTTCTGCGGTCCGCACCGTCGGTCAGTTTTGCAACACTTTGCCGGGCTCCACCGGCCTCGACTCAGCCACAGGCGGCTGCGCGGGTGGCGTATACCACGCGGCAGGCGGCACCAGCACCGCGCTTTCCGGCTGCTCTTCGAAATGCGGCGACATGATCTGCACGCCATTGCGATTGAATTCATCCTGGATTTCGCCATGCAGCACCGATAACACCGTGGCCCGTTCCAGCGGATTTGGCATATGCGCGAACAACTGATATTCCACATAGAAATCCGAGAGCGCCCGTTGCAATACATAAGGCACGGGCTCTTGCGCCAGCCCCGGCGTACGCACTGCGGCAGCGATCAACATGGCATGCACCTGACGCCAGGGCGTGTCGTAGCCGATGGTCACTGTGGTGGAGACCAACGACCCCGCCGGCCCGGCCTGGCGGGTGTAGTTATAGATGGTGTTGCCCACCACCACGGCGTTGGGAATGGTAATTTCCTCCATGCGCCGTGTCAGCAGCTTGACCGACAGCGTGCTTAATTCGGTGACCACGCCAGTGGTTTCGCCGATGGCCACCAGATCGCCGCGCCGCAGCGCTCGCGAATACACCAGCACCATGCCGCTCATAAGCTGATTGACCACCCCGGCCGAGCCCAAGGTGATCATGAATCCAAACAACACCGACAGCCCCTTGAACACATCGCTCTGCGAGCCGGGAATATACGGATAGGCAAACGTCAGACCTAAGGCCCACACCAACACACTGACCATGCGCCGCGTGGCCGCTGCGGTTTCCGGGTGCAGACCGGGAATTTCCATATGGCCTTGTTGCACCGAGGTAAATACCCGGATCACCAGCGCATTGAGCGCCCGCGTAATCAGCAAGATCACCACCACGGTAATCACGCCCGGAATCGCATCGATAAACGCCTGGGCAAAGCGTGCGGCCAGGCTGGCGAGCAACTCGCCCATGCGATCGCCCAGCGGCTGGGTAAAGCTGAATTGCTCCAGCACATATAACAACCACGCCCACGCCAGCGCCAACCAGGCCAGCACCGCAACGGTCTGGATCAAGCGCACCGCCCACTGCTGCACCATCTCCATCCAGTCAAAGCCGGCGAGCGCCACATGCTCGTCACGCATCCGCGCCATCAAGCGCAACAAGCGTCGACGTAACTGGCTGAGCGCCCAGCTGGCCAGCACCAGCAAGGCCGTCGCGATGGCGCTGGCGATCAGCCCATGCAACAGATTGGGCCAATGCAGGCCCTGCGCCTTGGCCGTGAGTGCCGCGCGGAGATTGGCATCGGTCCGGTCGATCAGCTGAGCATACGTTTGCGTTGAGGCCGGGTCCTGATCAGCGGGCACCAGCCAGAACAACAAACGATCGCCCAACTGGAATACGGTGACCGGTGCGTTGTTCATGCTCAGTTGCAGCCGCGTCAGCGGCGCGTCGAGCGCGCGTTCGGGCAAGGCATCCAGACTGGCCTCGGTGCGCGATACCCGTAACTGTGGCGTCACCCCGCCCAGGCTGGCCCGAAAAGTGACGATGTCACGATTGGCAAAGCGCAGCGTTGCGGCGGCCGGGCCAGATGCGGCGGTGGGCGTGGGCGTAGCGAATACGGCGGGCGTTAGCAGCAGCGCCAGCAGCAAGCAGAACAGATTTTTTTTGTACATGATTTTGCGTGGCCGCGAGTGAGGGGTCTTGGGTGGTATAGCTGATGGCACCGGCAAATTGAATTTATTCATGCGCGCAATCATTG
>BBFD01000071.1 GCA_001313065.1 Silvimonas sp. JCM 19000 | reverse complement strand
CGCGCCTGGTGGCGCAGTTCGTCGATATCCAGTTCCATGCCGCGATAAAGCCGACGCAGACCACGGCAAGGCTCGAAATCCCGCCCAAGGCGCCAAAGTGCCGCTGGGAAAAATCTGCGCAAACGCCGCAGGCGCCAGGTGGCCCAGCACGCTGGGGCCGATGGCGATGCCGCATAAAATCTGCGACAGCACCAGCGGCATCACGCGGCGCAGCGGCCACCACACCACCAGCGGCAATGCCAGGATCAACAAGGCCTGGTTCAGGAAGTTCATGTGCGGTTATCCATCAAGAGCTCAGTTTCAGGGTCAGTCGGCGCTGCGCTGGCGCGCCAGAAACGCAGCGTAGCGCTCAGTAATCTGCCGCATTACGCCGTCGCTGTTGCGATCAACGCCAAACACATAGCCGGGAAAATCCAGCGGCTGCTGCACCGCCCAGATGGCGTCGTGCTGGTCGGCGGAGAACAGTTGCGCCGGGTTGCCCACCGCCACCCAGCCTATCGGCACCGTGTGCCCGCGGCCACATGCGTTTTGATATGCACAACGGCGTTGATGCGCAATTCCGCGCCCGCGCCAATCTGCGCGCCATTGAACACGCAAACGCCGGTGGCGACAAAGACTTCGTCGCCGATAACACAGCCGCTGAGGTGGCAATGCGGCCCCACCATCACATGGTTGCCCAACGTGCAGTTGTTGTGGCTGGTGCTGCGGATGACGCTGTTCTCCATCACCACGCAATGCGCGCCGATGCGCACGGTGCCGCCTTCGGCCACCAGCACGGCGCCATGGCCGATGACACTGTGCGCGCCGATTTCGACGGCCCCTTCGATGATGGCGCTGGCTGCGATGTGCGCGCTGGGGTCAATAAGGGGTTGCGGGCGAGCGGGCTGGGTCATAAGCGGTGTCCGGTGGAATAAAAAAATGGGGCGGCACGGCCGGGGCCACGTGCAGCAGGATTTATCTTAAGCGATTACGTCACAAGCGGTTAAAAGTCGCCCTCAACGCGCCGCTCTGGCCGCAACAACCGCACCGTTGCTGGGTTGCAGCGCGGATACGCCCGGATGTAACAAATTCGCAGAAACATTTTATTAAGAGCCGTCCCATGTGGTCATTTCGGGTCGATGACTAAAGTTCGTCCTGCACTGTCTGCCCCCGAAAGTTAATACCGTAATTAATGCGACTGCTGCAGCGGGTTGAGCTGCGTAGTGTCATTCAATTAATCCGGCATTGGCATTCGGCATCCAGGCAAAGCGCCCATGTGGATATCCCACCATTGCGCTGCATGCAATGTTCGCAGCACGGCTATTCCACTTCTGCGCAGACCTCCGCATTGGGCGGAGCCAATAAACTTCTGAAAAAAAGGTAACACCATGTTTATGAAAAAAAGCAGTCGCGCTTATGGCAATCAGCGTGGGCCTGGGCATAAGCGCCAGCGCATTTGCCGCAGATGGCACCATTACTTTTACCGGCAAGGTCACTGCATCCACCTGCACTATTGCCAGTAGCGAAGGTGGTTCAACGTTTACTGTAACTTTGCCCAACGTTGCCAATACCGCATTCAAAGCAGCGGGCGATACCAGCGGCGACAAGAATTTCGATTTATGCTGAGCGCATGTAATCCCAAATCGGGCAATGTATATACCTATTTTGAAGCGGGCCCGCAGGTGGATACCGCTTCGGGCCGTCTGATCAATAGCGGCACTGCCACCAATATCCAGGTCGGTTTGTTGAATGCGGATAAATCCAAAATCACGCTGGGTAAAAGTGATGGCTCGCAAAACGTTAAAAGCGTGACCATCGATGCCAACGGCAAAGCCACAATGACCTATGAAGCGCAATACGCCGCCACTGCCGCGGCGGTGGGTGGTGGTGATGTCAAGACCAGTGTCACTTATAGCATTCGCTATCCGTAATTCACCGGGTCGATTGCGGCAATGTTAAACGCGATCGCATAGGCGAAATTTAATATCTCTTCGCATTAATTTAAAGGTTACTCAAATGAAATCCAAAACCCTTCTTGTCGCAGGTTTGATGGCATTAGGCCTGGCTGCGGGTGCGCAGGCTTCGGATGGTGTAATTAGCATTAACGGCAAAATCCTCGCCACCACCTGCAAGATCAACGGCGGTACGCCGGCCATTGCCGTGCCGTTGCCCACGGTGAGCAAGACCTCAATGCTCACCGACAAAGCCACCGCCGGACGCACCAAATTCACCATCGCGTTGACCGGCTGCGGCTCGCTCACCGGCAATGTGCATACCTACTTTGAACCGGGTTCCGGCGTAGTGGTAGAAGACGCCAACCTGAAGACTGCCGTGACATCGCTACAAGTGCAGGTACTGGAATCCGACGCCACCACACCCGTGGTTTTCGGGGTGCTGGATGCGGCGCAGAAGTCCAAGGCGGTTGCTATTTCGGGCGGTAACGCCACGCTGGATTATTACGCCCAATACATCACGCCCAAAGTCAGCACGCTAGGCACCGGTTCGGTTTCGGTGGCCGCCAATTACACGATTATTTATCCGTAATAGCGCAGCGTATGAGTGCCCGCAGCAGGCCAGGCGGCGGTCTGTAAAACGCCGCCCACGCCTGATTTATCCACCCTCTTTGCCGGATTTTCTTATCACAGCATTACTCTGAAGGTTATCCATCATGGTCAAGCGTAATCGATCAAATCGATCTCTCCATACCTGGGCTTTATGTGCAGCCATTGTGTTTGCATGTGCGCCCGGCGTGGTACGCGCCACAGTCAGCAATCCGCCGGCCGAAGTGGAATTTGATGGTGACTTTTTAGGAAAGCGCAATATCAATCTGGCGCGCTTTCGCAAAGGTAATGCGGCCCTGCCCGGCAAATACAATGTAGATGGCAAAGTGAATTCAGTTTCGATCGGAAAAAAATAGGCTTTGAATTGCGGGGTAACGAATCCGGCGATACGCAGGTTTGTTTTACCCCCGAAATGCTGGATCGAGCCGGTGTTAACCGCGTAGCCTTGCTGCCGGAAAGCACAGCATTGCTGGCCGCAAGCCAGCCGGACACCTGCCTGAAATTGCCCGAGCTGGTTCCGCACGCCAAAGTGGAATTCGACAACAGCGAACAGCTGCTGGATATCAGTATTCCGCAAGCCATGTTGATTTCAAATGCACGCGGTTATGTTGATCCGCGCTATTGGGATAACGGCGTTAATGCGGCAACGCTGCAATACACCAGCAATTTTTTATCGCAGCCGCAATCAAGGTGGTCAGCAAAACGACGCCTATGTCGGTTTGACCGCAGGCATCAATATGGGCCCGTGGCGATTTCGGCATCAGGGCAATATATCCAGCAATGACAATGGGCCGCTGCAATACCAACCCATACAAACCAATCTGCAACGCGCGATTCCCAGGCTTGAAAGCCAGTTAACCGTGGGCGATGCCTTTACCGACGGCCAGATTTTTTGACAGTTACGCCCTGCGCGGAGCCCTGTTGGCCAGCGATGAACGCATGCAACCGGAATCGCGGCGCGGCTTTGCGCCGACGGTGCACGGTATCGCCAGTAGCAACGCCCGCGTGCGGGTGCTGCAGAACGGCAACGTTATTTATGAGACAACAGTCGCGCCCGGCCCCTTCACCATCAGCGATCTGTACCCGACCGGCTATGGCGGTGATCTGCAAGTGGTGGTGACAGAAGCCGACGGCAGCGAACACACGCAAAGCCTGCCCTACTCCGCCAGCGTCAACGCGGTACGTCAGGGCGTGACGCAATATGCCGTGTCGGCCGGGCAATATCACGACCTGACGCTCAACAATCTGCCATGGCTGGCGCAGGGTACGGTCAAGCATGGGGTGAGCAACCAGTTGTCCGTTTATGCGGGCGCCCTGGCGGGCCAGGGTTATCAATCGGCCACCGGCGGCGTGGCGCTCAACACCAGCTATGGCGCGTTCGGCCTGGATCTGACCGGTGCCCGCACTGCGCTGCAGAACATCGATGACCGTACTGGCGCCAGCATGCGGCTGAGCTATTCGCACGCAGTAGCGGCAACCGATACCAATGTGGTGCTGGCGGCTTATCGTTATTCGACCCAAGGCTTTTTGAATGTGCGGGATGCCATGCTGCTGCGTGACCTGGATCAGCAGCAACGCAGCAATGCCATGGGCGGCACGCAACGCGGACGGCTGGAAGCCACCATTAACCAGAACCTGCCCCACGGTTATGGCGCGTTTTATCTGAATGGCTCAGTGCAGAATTACTGGGATCAGCCGGCCGCAACACCCAATACGCCGCCGGTTATAACGCCACGTGGCACGGCGTGGGCTTGGGTGCGTCGCTGAATCGCGATTTTGATTACAGCGCCGAGCGCTGGAATACCCGCGCCATGCTCAGTCTGAATGTGCCGCTCGATTTTGCCGGCAAGTACACCAGCGTGACCACGTCGGTGCAGCGCGATGCCGCCGGCACCCAGTTGCAGCAAAACCTGGGGGGCTATGTGGGCGCAGAAGACAATCCGCTCAGCTACAACGTGGGCCTGGCCGCCAACCGGATGCAACAAGGCAATAGCAATGACGTAAGTGCCAGCGCGGCCTACAACACGCGCTTCAGCGCGCTCAATGCCAGCGCCAGCCATAGCGGTGGCAATAGTCAGTTGGGCTTTGGCATGGCCGGTGGTGTGGTTGGCTATGCGGGCGGCGTGTTGTTGACACCCAGCATGGGCGAGACCGTGGCTATCGTAGAAGCCAAGGATGCGGCAGGTGCACGAGTCACCAGCGCCAGCGGGTTAAAGGTGGACCGCTGGGGCCATGCGCTGGCCGCCAATCTGCAGCCTATAGCCGCAACACCATCGAGATCGACCCCAAGGGCATCGATATGGGCACCGAGCTGAAAAGCACCCAGCAAACGGTAATCCCCACCTTGGGCGCGGTGACCGTGGCGCAGTTTGAGACCAGCCGCACCCAAGGCCGCAATGCCTCGCTCAAGACTACGCAAGCGGACGGCACGCCGCTGCCGTTCGGGGCGGAAGTGGTCAACGCCGCCGGCGAAGTGCTCGGCGTGGTCGGCCAGGGTGGGCGCATCTTGCTCACCGGCCTGAGTAGCGATCAGGGCGACCTGACCGTGCGCTGGGGCGAAGCTGAAACCCATACTTGCCAGTTAAGTTATGTCTTGCCTGCGGCCAGTACGGCGTCGAGCTCCGGCTATGCGGCAGCGACTGGGGTGTGTTTGTAATGGAAAAGAGATGGACTCAGCGACGAATTTCGCCCTGGCTTGATTGGATCAGCAATTATATTGGTCAATATTCATGTGCCATTCGTCTTGCCGAATACGCCATCCGGATATCCGCTCTGATTATTTTTTTATTAAAGCTTAATCCACACCAGCAAACGTTGTTCAACCGCGCATAGCAATATTTGATTGCGCGTTCATCAATGTATGGAGGGATTATTGTGGGCGCAATCAAAATTAAAACGGCTTTACCCTTGGGTATTGCACTCAGTGTACTGAGCGTTGCCGCCGCGCCAGCGCTCGCTTCGGTGATTATCGCCAGTACCCGGGTTATTTATGACGCGCCGCAAAAAAAGAAATTACCGTCAAATTATCCAATGCCGGTGTTTCTCCTGCCTTGATCCAGGTCTGGCTGGATAATGGCGACAGTAAAGCCGAGCCCGATACCATCGATTTGCCGTTTACCATTACGCCACCGGTTATGCGAATTGATCCGGATAAATCGCAAACATTGCGTATTGCTTATACCGGTGAAGCATTACCCAAAGATAAAGAGTCTTTGTTCTGGCTTAATTCATTAGAAGTGCCGCCCAAAGCCACTGCCTCTGAAGCAACGACCAATCAGTTGCGCATGGCGTTTCGTACCCGGATCAAATTCTTTTACCGACCCGCCCATCTCAAGCCCACGCCTGAAGTGGCGGCGCAGCAACTGGTCTGGCATCTGGTCTCCAGCAGCGGCGGCCAGACCATCCTGTCGGCGCATAATCCCAGCCTTATTACATCACGGTGGTGCGGGTGGAAGCCGGCCCGGACGGCAAAACCAGCACCGATCAGGACGATATGCTGGGGCCGGGCGAGACGCATCAGATCGTGCTCAAAGGGGGCGGTGTGGCGAGTGGTACCGCGTTTCAGTACACCACGGTAAACGATTATGGCGGTCCGGCGGAGCATAAGGCGACGTTGGCGGCCACCGGCAAATGAAGGAGCGGCTGGGCACGGCGGCGCCGCTTGCGCTGTGGGCGTTGCTTGGCACCTGCGCCAGCAGTCCGGGCTGGGGCATGTCTTGTACATCGTACTTTGGCGACACAACTTCCTTCGGCGGCTACATTTTCCGTTATCCGATGCCCAACATCATGCGGCTCGCACCCGACTTCCCGGTCGGCGGGCATTTGCCTACCGTCCCCGGCAATCCTTCGGCTGGCAAACAGTGGCGCATCGAATGCAACCAACCGTTCTATCTGGCAGGCATCGTGCGCGGCCAGAACGCATCAACAACGCACACTTTGAGCGGCGTGCCGGGTTTGAGCTACACCTTGTATGCGGGCCGGGATAGCGCTGGCAATCGGGTATATTTTCCGGGCCTTGTCGGGCAATCAAGTACTGGCGACCCGCATAACAACCAATACGCGAACTCCTTACGTTTCGACAGCACCGCGCCGGACTTTATGTATGCAGAGTTCACCAAGGTCGATGCATCGCTCCCCACCGTAGTCGATCTCAGCCGCCTGCGACTCGGTGAGTTCGCCGCGTGCAGCACGCCGGTACCGGACGACAGCTGCACGATGATCTTCACGCTGGATACGCCCTACCTGTCGACGGTAGTAGAGACTTATCCCACCTGCGTACTCAAAACCAACCCCGTGGTGGTGCCCTTGCCGGATGTGCATTTGCTCGGCAGCAGCAGCCGGGGGGCGACCTTTGCCTTCAATATCGACATGATTTGTTCACGCGGTGGCAGCGGCGTGGCCAACCAGACCAGCCTGCGGCTGGACGACACCAAAACCGCGCCCTCCGTCCCCGCCACCGCGCCCTATATCACGGCATGGAGCAGCGACGGGCACAACGCGGGCATCGGCATTGAAGTGAGCACCCGCGACGGCGGCCAGGTGTTGGCCATGGGCACGGCCTACGCCGTGGCGCAATTGCAGAACGGCAATACGTCGATTCCGCTCAACGCTACGGTGATCGAAACCGGCAGCAATATGTCGCCGCCGGTGCCGATCAATGTGGGTAGCTACAGCGCCACCGCAACGCTGACATTTACTTATGAATAAACGTCTGCGCCACGGCGCATCATCAAGCGAACACCGCCGGATCAGCCCGATGCGTTGATCCTGGTTCAAAGCGGCAATGGCTTGCATGGCGGCCGTATCCAGTTCGAAATCAAACACGGCAAAATTGCTGCGTATGCGCTCGGGATTGATCGATTTCGGGATGACGATCACACCGTTCTGCACATGCCAGCGGATGACCACTTGCGCCGGCGTCTTGCCCAGGCGCTGCGCGATGTCTTTGATGACCGGATCAGCCAGCGCCTTGTTCTGCGCCAACGGGCTCCATGCCTCGGCGCGGATATCCAGTCCGGCCAGCGCCTGGCGTAGCGCGTCTTGCTGCATATACGGATGCAGTTCGATCTGGTCCAGCACCGGCTTGACGCCGGTTTCATCGATCAAACGCTGCAGATGCTCGGCCTTGAAATTGGATACGCCGATGGATTTAACCAGGCCATCCTGCTGCGCCTTGATCAGCGCGCGCCAGGTGTCGACATATTTGTCCTGGCTGGGGGCGGGCCAGTGGATCAGCAGCAGATCGACATAATCCAGCTTCAGCTTGCGCAAGCTGTCTTCCAGCGCCCGGCGTGCGCTGTCCAGGCCCTGGTCGCTATTCCACACCTTGGTGGTGACAAACACGTCTGCGCGCGGCAAACCGGCATCGGCAATGCCCTGCCCCACGCCGACTTCGTTTTTTGTAGATGGCCGCGGTATCAATCGAGCGATAGCCCACGCGCAAAGCCTCCGCCACCGCCGCGCGCGCTTCGTCGTCACTGGCTTGCCACACGCCCAGGCCCAATTGCGGAATCTGGCGACCGTCATTCAGTTGGATCAGCGCTTGCTCAGACATCAGAATTCTCCGGTTAATCTGTCAAACACAGATACGGCCGTGTTAGCGGATTGCAAGCTCGGCTAGTGGGTGGCGCGTTCGCTGTCGTACTCAAACTGGAGCGATAGCCAGAACTGGGCGCTCGTCCCGAACATCAGGCCAGCCCCACAGCCCACTCCAGATCGATATCTCGACGTCCTCCAGCAATTGTTCAATCGAGCAGCGCGGCATGGCCATAAATGAGGCGAGATGTTCGGCACTCAACGCCTTGGGTTTCATAAACTCTTCCAGCAAGATTTCGCCGGGATGGATGTTGGATAGCTCGGGCATGGTAGTCCTTGATCATCACCTGGAGGGCCATCAGCATTGGCCCGCCTTGCCAGCTTCGCCTTGACCCCGCGCAACATCCACAATTCTGCAATTACGTTTCTGGAGTAATATCCGCCCACCAATCCGGCCGTCTTGTTGCAGGGGAAGCATGCTTAACCGTCAGATCATCAACACGTGGCGCGGCAGCGCGCCAGCCAGGTGCGGATGTGGCACATGTTGCAGCAGCATCGCGCGCTCGATAATGCCGATCCAACGATTTTGCAGCGGCCCGAGCCCGTGCCGATGCCTGATACGCAGACGCAACCGCTGTTCAAGAAGTAAACGTATAGGGTGGGTCATGACCCACCTGTCCAAGCCATCCAAGAAGAACGCAAAGAGCGCGGGGCTCATCAGTCGCTTGGTGACAGGCTTTTGAACCCGCAACGCCAAAACCCCGAAGCTGAAACCTGCGACTGTTGCGGTTCTGCTCTTGCGGCTTTGAATGGTGGGTCTAGACCCACCCTATTCGTTTGCGAGGCTAATACGGTCAGGCTGCGTACGCCTTGGGCGCCGCGGATCAGCACGCCTTCGATGTCGGCGGTAGCGAGGGGCCGGTCACCAGCGCGGCGTAGCGTGCGCTGCGCCATTCCGGGCGTTGATAGGCCTGGTGCAGATTGCCCACCAGCTGCGTCGGGTGCAGCAGCACCAGCAGGTGTTGCGCCAGATAGCCCAGCGCATTGTTGCCATATTCGTGTTCCGACAAGAACAGCGACCCGGTTTCCGCCACGCCAAACGCGGCCTGTACGATGCCGACATCCACATTGGCCAGCGCAGCGGCATCCGCGCCGGGCCAGGCAAACCCATCCATTCCAGCCACCGCGCTGCAAAAAAAACGTTGCGCCGACGGATACAGCAAGCGGATCTGCGTCGCCAGCGGCACGCTCGCATCCGCTTCCAGCCAGCGTCCGCCCATCTTCTCCAGCGCCATGGCAAAGCGCGGCACCAGATCGCCCGCATACGCCGCATCAAGCAGCGGCACTTCGGGCAATACTCGGGCGGCGGGTTGTCTGGCCCGGACCGCCGCCAAGATCGCGTCACGGCTACTCATCGGCCTGCTCCTTGCGTTGCGCCGCATACCATTGGTGGAAGGTCTGCTTGGCCGGGGTGGCAGTTCGCGCTGTTTGCCCCAGGCGTTAAACGGGTTGTACAGCAGCGCGCGCGGCAGTTTGTCGATGGCGCGGTTGCTGCCCTCGCTAAACGCACGGTAGCGTTTGGGGTCGGCCAGCACTTTGCCCGCCAGCTTCATCGATTCCTTTTTTTGATAAAGCCCAGCTCGCCCTGCTCCGCCACAATCTGCCGCCATTTGTAGATCTGCTCGTGGATGTTGATCTTGACCGGGCACACATTGCTGCAACTGCCATTCAACGTGCTGGCAAACGGCAGCGCGCTGTATTTTTTTTAAATCAAAAGTCGGATTGATGATGGCGCCGATCGGCCCGGCGTACACGCCGCCATAACTCAGCCCGCCGCTGCGCCGATACACCGGGCAGGTGTTCATGCAAGCGCCACAGCGGATGCACTTCAGCGAATACCAGAAATCATCCATCGCCAGCCGTGCGCTGCGGCCGTTATCCACCAGAATAAAATGCAGCGCGCCACCGGCTTTGGGCGCGCGGAAATGCGAGGTGTATTGCGTAATCGGCGAGCCCAGCGCGCTGCGCGACAGCATGCGGATAAACACGCCCAGATCGCTCTGGCGCGGGATCAGTTTCTCGATGCCGATGCTGGCGATATGCAGCGGCGGCACATTGGCGCTCAGGTCGGCGTTGCCTCGTTGGTGCAGACCACCACGCTGCCGGTTTCGGCCACGGCAAAGTTGCAGCCGGTCATGCCCGCGCCGGCTTTTAAAAAAAAGTACGGACGGGTATCCTGGCGCATGCCCTCAGTCAGATAAGCCGGGTCATCATTGGTCGGGTCGGTGCCGATGTTTTCGGCAAATACCTGCGCCACATCGCCGCGCAATTTATGCACGGCCGGCACCACGATATGGCTGGGCATTTCGTGGTCCAGTTGCTGGATGCGCTCGCCCAGATCGGTCTCGACCACCTTAATGCCGCGTGCTTCCAGGTACGGCCGCATCTCGCATTCTTCGGTCAGCATCGATTTGCTTTTCACCAGCAGGGTCACCGCTTGCGCGCTGAGGATTTCATGCACGATGCGGTTGTGTTCAGCGGCGTCGGCGGCCCAATGCACGATCACGCCATTGGCGGTGGCGTTGCGTTCAAATTGCTCCAGGTAATCGGCCAGATGCGACAGCGTGTGTTCCTTGATCTGCGACGCCAGTTCGCGCAGTTGTTCCCATTCGGCGATGCCATGCGCCTGGCCATCGCGCAACTGGCGCAAGCCCCACAGGCGCTGGTCATGAAACTTGATATGCGGCTCGTCCTGGATAAACGTGCGCGCGGCTTTGACGTGATCAACGCGGCGGCTCATCGCACGCTCCCGTTCAGGATTTGCGCGATATGCACAAAGCGCAGCGGCAGACCCAGCCGCTCGGCACAGCCTTTTTGATGCATCAAACAGGACATATCGGCCGACGCGATAAAGTCCGCGCCTGCCTGCTGGTGATCGCGCACTTTGTCGTAGCCCATGCGCGCGGACACGGGTTCTTCGGTCACGCAAAAGGTGCCGCCAAAGCCACAGCATTCATCGGGCCGTTTGGGGCTGACCAGCTCGATGCCGGGCACACCGGCCAGCAAGGTTAAGGGCTTGGAAAAAAAACGGCGCATTGATCTCGCTCGGTTGCGCATGGTGCAGTTGGCGCAGCGTGCCGCAGCTATTGTGCCAACCCACTTTGTGCTCAAAGCGCGCCCACGGAAAATCGCGGATCTGCAGCACGTCATGTAGAAATTCAACCAGCTCAAAGGTCTGCGCACGCACGTGTTGGACGGCGGCGTCTTGCGGGATGGCGGTCAGGTGGTCGCGCACGTGATGCACGCAGCTGCCCGACGGCGCGACGATGTAGTCATAAGCGGCAAAATTGCGCACAAACAAGGCCTCGGCCCCGGTGGCGTCTTGCTGGCAACCGCTATTGCCCAAGGGCTGGCCGCAACAGGTCTGGTCCGGCGGATAGACCACCTCGCAACCGACCCGCTCCAGCAATTCCAGCGTGGCGATGGCCACTTCGGGGAAAAAACGTGTCGATAAAACAGGGCACAAACAAGGCGACTTTCATGGGGTATCCAGGGACGGGATGGGAATAGCCCATCCCGTCGCCAAGCGCTTAGAAGTTGAAGTCGTCGATGTTGGAGGCATCAAACGTGGTCGGCGGTCCAAGAATCACCTCGCCCGATTTGCCCACCGTACGTTTGCCCAGCTTGCCCGCTTCAAAGGTATCGCCTTCCTTGCCGGTAATGGTGCCCGACGCCAGGTTGGCCGCCGCATACGCCGCCAGGTAACCCAGTTGGCCCGGGTCCCACAGCTGGAACGCTTTCACCGTGCCGTTCTTCACAAATTCGCGCATCTGGTTGGGCGTGCCCAGCCGGTGATAACCACCTGGCCTTTCTTGGGCGAAGTCGACAGATAGCGTGCGGCGGCCGAGATCCCCACCGTGGTCGGCGAAATAATGCCCTTCAGATTGGGATACGCCTGCAGCAGGCCTTGGGTTTCCACAAACGATTTCTGGTCGTCATCGTTACCGTAGGCGATCTTTACCAGCTTCAGCTTGGCGTATTCCGGCTTCTTCAGTTCTTCCTGCATCCACTTGATCCAGGTGTTCTGGTTGGTGGCGTTGGGCGTGGCCGACAGCACGGCAATTTCGCCGCCTTCCGGGCCGATCAACTTGCTGAGCAATTGCACCTGCGCGCGGCCGATGCCTTCGCTATTGGCCTGGTTTACAAAGATCTGGCGGCCTTCGGGCGCGGTGTCGCTATCAAAAGTCACCACCTTGATGCCGGCGCCTGGGCCTTTTTTTTGAGGTAAGGCACCACGGCGTTGGCGTCGTTGGCGGCGATGACGATGGCGGACTGGCGCTGCGTGATCAGCGTGTTGATGTATTGCACTTGCGACGAAGCGCCGGCGTCGGATGGGCCGACCACTTTGCCGACCGCGCCCATTTCCTTGATCGCGGCCAGACCGCCTTCATCGGCGATCACTTCGTAGGGGTTGTTGATCTGCTTGGGCAGGAAGGCGATCTTGAGGTCTTTCTTCAGATCAGCCGCGTGGACCGCCAGCGGCAGCATGGTGGCTGCGATAGCGGTCAGCAGGATGGATTGCAAGTGGCGCATGAGTCGACTCCTCGAGAACTTCTGTTGTAGTGGGACTGCCCCGGCGAACCGGTTCTCTTGAATACGAATACAAAAAACTGGGGTGCCACGCCCATAGGGTGGGTCATGACCCACCCATCAAAGTGGCTGGCTAGCTGGCCGTTACGCTTGGGTGGCGCACTTCTCGCCACGGCTAAAACGGCGAACCAATGTGGCTAACCCAAGCGCGGCGGCCAGCTAGTCCACCGCTTTGGGTGGTGGGTCCAGACCCACCCTATGAGCTGGGGGTTACGCGTGGGCGGCCAGTGCTTTTTTGCTGGCGCGCGTCGCGCCAGCGGTTCACCAGGTTGGGCACCAGCACCGAGCTCAGCAGCAGCACGCCAGTCACGATGGTCAGCACTTCGCTCGATACATCCGACAGCGTCAGCGCGTTTTTCAGCACCGCGATAATCACCAGCGACAACAACACGCCCGGCAGACTGCCTTTGCCGCCAAAGATCGACACGCCGCCAAACAGCACGGCCGCCACCACCGATAGCTCAAAGCCTTCGCCGTTGTCGCCACGCGCGCTGGAAAAACGCAGCGTGTAGATAATCCCCGCCAGCGCGCTCATCAGCCCGCTCACCACATACAGAATCAAGCGTGCGCGGCTGACGTTGATGCCGGAAAACCGCGCCGCGGTCTGATTGCTACCGATGGCGTACAAGCTGCGGCCAAAGGCGGTGGCTTGCAGCAAAACGGTAAACCCGATCGCCGCCACAATCACAATCACAAACGGCTGCGGGATAAACGTGTCGCCCACATTGCTGATGCCAAAGGTGGTCAACGCGGCCGGAAAATCGGCGATGGCCTGGTCGCCCAGCAGCAGATAAGACACGCCGCGAAACAGCGCCAGGGTGCCGATGGTGACGGCCAGCGAGGGCAGCGCAAACGTCACGATGACCACGCCGTTAAACACCCCCGCCAGCGTGCCCGCCACCAGACACAGCACAATCACTGCCGGCATCGGCAAGCCCATATGCCACAGCACGCCCATCAGGCTGCTCGACATGCCCATGATCGACGCCACCGACAAATCGATATCCGCCGCGATAATGATCAGCGTCATCGGCAAGGCCATCAGCGCGATCTCGGTAAAGTCGGCCAGCAAGTTGGCGATATTGGACGTGGTCAAAAAAAGTCCGCTGACAAGCTGCGGCCCAGTATCAGCGCTGCGGCCAGCACGGCCACCAGCATCACTTCCCAGCTCAGATGCGGCTTATGTGTCGCAGTGCTCATGTCAGTCGTCTCCGTGATCGCGTTTTTTTTCATGGTCCAGCGCGCAATGGCGCGGGCCAGCAAGGTGTCGGTGGCAATGGCCAGCACAATCAGCGCGCCCTGGATGGCCAGTTGCCAGAAGGGCGACACTTTCAGTACCACCAGCGACAGGTTGATCACCCCCAGCAACAGCGCGCCCAGCGTGGCGCCCCAGACATTGCCGATGCCGCCAGTAATGGCCACGCTGCCGACCACGGCGGCGGCCACCACTTGCAGCTCGATGCCTTTGGCAGTGCTGGCATCCACCGTGCCAAAGCGCGCCAGCCACAACACGCCGGCCAGACCGGCCAAGGCGCCGGAAATCACAAAGCCTTTAAACACGCGCCGATCCACCCGGATGCCGGCCAGGTTGGCGGCTTCGGGGTTGGAGCCGATGGCGTAAAACTCGCGCCCACCGCGAAAGTGTTTGAGGTAGTAACCGGTCACCGCCAACACCACCAACGCCAGCACCACCAGATACGGCACGCCCAGCACGCTGCCACTGGCGATCATCTGGAATGCCGCCGGCAAACTGGTGGCGTTGATCTGGCCGCCATGCACCCAGGCGTAATCGATGCCGCGAAAGATATACAGCGTGGACAAGGTGGCCACCAGCGACGGCACGCGCCCAAACGTGACCAGCGCACCGTTGATGGAACCCGCCACCGCCCCCATCGCCACGCCCGCCAATACGGCCACGGCAATCGGCATGTTCGGATGCGCCACAAACAGCGCGCCGATCGAATACGCCGTCAAACCCACGGTGGAGCTGATCGACAAATCGATATGCCGCATCAGCATCACCACGGTCATACCGGCGGTCAGCATGGCGATGATGGCGACGTTCAGCAGCACGTCGCGGGCGTTCTGGATATTTAAAAAAATGCGGGCTCGCCAGGCTAGTGGCGACGATCAGCGCCAGCAGCACAGCTACCAAAGTGGTTTCGCGGTGGCGGCCCAGAAAAAATAAACCAGCGCATGGCGGAGGCATCCCCGGCAGAGGTTTTGCGTTGAGCGGACCGTGCAAGCGGCAAAGCGTGAGTGGCTTTCATGCGGCGCTCCGGCTGTGTGGATCGGGCTGGCCAGCGCGGCGGCCATGATGCGGCGTTCGT
>BBFD01000070.1 GCA_001313065.1 Silvimonas sp. JCM 19000 | reverse complement strand
CGGGCGCTGCGGCGGCGGCGGCCACCAGGGTTTCTTCATCCAGCAACAACAAGCCGGCTTCTTGCGCGGCGGCTTGCTGTGCATCGTTGCCGCCCAGTGCCATCACCGGCTTGAGTGCGTAGTTGCGCAGCACCGCCATCAAGGCGCTGACTTCTGCCGCGCTGGGCGTTTGCGGCAACTGGTTGAAATCCAGCGCGACTTGCTCATTGCTCAACATATGTTCGCGACCACCCAGACGCTGTTGCAGCGCGGCGTCCAGTACGGCGATATCCAGTGTGGCTGGCACAAAGGTCAGCAGTTTTAACCCGCTACTTTTAAATTCGAAAGCGGAGACATCAGAGCGGGTGTTGGACATGGCTGAGCGCGGCGGCGGGCGGTGGAAACGAAGGCGAGAGTTTAACCCGCGCTGGCTGTAGTCGGAAAGCTGCGGTTGTCAATTGTTGAAAGTTTATGTGGTGGCTTTTTTTTCTGGAGGCAGCGTTGCGGCCCGATCGCGCCAGCGTGAGTGCCGTCATGCCAGCGCATGCCCGGAGAGCACGGCATGGGTGAGGCTGGACCCACCGTCCAGCGTGAAATGCAGGCGCACCGCTGGTGATATCCGGCTTTGGAGGGTGGGACACGCTGCAGAACCGGCCGCCGGCGCTTAATAACAGCGCCGCTTCAATCCTGCCTTCAGCATGATGGTGGTCGACAACTCTTCAATCGAGAGCCGGGTGGTATTCAGGTAGGGGATATTCTCGGCATGCATCAGCGTTTCGGCCTGCGCCACTTCGTCCTGGCAGGTTTCCAGTTTGCAATAGTTGCTGTCCGGTTTACGCGAGGCGCGAATTTGCGCCAGGCGTTCCGGTTCGATGGTAATGCCGAATAATTTTTTGCCGGAATGGCAGCAAAGGACGGGGCAAGGTGTGCTGCGCAAAGTCTTCGGGTGTAAACGGATAATTAGCCGCTTTGATGCCGTATTGCAGCGCCAGATACAGGCAGGTGGGCGTTTTGCCCGAGCGTGAAACGCCCACCAGAATAACGTCAGCGTCCTGCAGATTCTTTGCCATACCGCCGTCGTCATGCGCGGTGGTGAAATTAACCGCGTCGATGCGATTTTTATATTCCTCAAAATTGGCGATGCCGTGCACTTTGCCTGCGGTATGACCCGAAGGCCGCTGCAATTCCTGCTCCAGCGGGCCAATAAAGGTTTCGAAGAAATCCATCATCAGCGCCTCGGGAATATCAAATTGCTGGCGCAGGCCAGCATTGATAAAGGTGCTGAATACCAGCGGCTTGCATTGATCGGTAATGGCCTGTGCCCGGATTTGTGCTACCGCCTGCTCGGCTTTTTTCCGGCGTATCGATATAGGGCAGCACAATGCGGCGGATGGTGACGTCTTCAAACTGCGTGATCAGGCTGTGCGCCAGCATCTCTGCGGTAATGGCGGTGCGGCCGGAAACAATAAACGCAGTGCGGGGCATAAGCAGGCAATCCCTGGCAATAAACAGCGTGGTGGAATCAGAAAGTACGGCGGACCAGACCGGCGCGATGCATGATGCTGGTGGCCAGTTCTTCAATCGAACGCGTGGTGGAGCTGAGATAGGGCACGCCAACGTGGCGCATCAGGCTTCGGCCTCATTGACCTCAAACTGGCAATTATCAAACTGCGCATATTTGCTGCCCGGTTTACGTTCTTCGCGGATTTGTGACAGGCGTTCCGGATCAATAGTCAGGCCAAATAATCGGGTGCGATAGGGCAGGAGCAAACGCGGCAAGGTATGCGCGCCAAAGTCTTCTGGCGTGAGCGGATAATTGGCGGCCTTGATGCCGTATTGCAGCGCCAGGTACAAACACGTGGGGGTTTTGGCCGAGCGCGATACGCCGATCAGAATAATGTCGGCCTCATTCAGATCGCGCGGCATTACGCCGTCATCGTGGCTGATCGTAAAGTTGACCGCATCAATACGCGCTTTGTATTCCTCAAAATTGCTGATGCCGTGCGATTTGCCCTGGATATGCGAAGACTCACGGCCAAGTTCGCGTTCTAGCGGATCAATAAAAAATCTGAAAAAAAATCAAGCGTCAGCGCTTCTTCCACGTGAATGATCTTGCGCAAGGTGGCATCCACCATGGTGGAAAACACAATCGGCCGACACTGGTCCGCTGCCGCCTGTTGCCGGATCAGCGTGGCGGTTTCTTCGGCTTTATCCCGGTTGTCGATATACGGCAAGGTAATGCGGCGAAAATTGACGTCGTCAAACTGGGTCAGCAAAGAATGCCCGAGCATTTCGGCGGTAATGCCGGTGCGATCAGACACAAAAAAAAGGCGGTGCGCGGCATGTACAACATTCTCCGGTTTGGTCACGCAAAGGCACGGGCAAAACAAATCATTTTCAGGATCGCAATTCAGTCCGTCATTGGCGTAATCCTGTAGCTCATCGTTTTATCACATGGCCGGATTACGGCAAGCAAATTCGCTGAATGTGATTAGTTTGCTTACGCCGTTTCCTGCAGTCGGATGGCGTGTCCATCGTGCTGTTTTAAATGCAGAATCAAACGCGAAATCAAAGTCATACAGCGCTGTTGCGGCTTTCCCCATGCGGGATTTTCCTGTAATGGATTTCGCCACTATGCGCTCGCAAGTGTCAGCCTAGAATGGGTCCAACCTGTTTTGCAACGCAACATTTTTTCTAGACGAGGTACGCCATGAACGTCGCTGAGCACCCCGCCGCATCCCAAGCCCCTGCTACCGCGCTCGACCCCCATGCCCGCGTGATCGACTTTGTGCATCTGCGCATGCACCAAGTGGAGCAAGTGGGGGGCAAGAACGCGTCGCTGGGCGAGATGATTTCGCAACTCGCAAGCCAGGGCGTGCGTGTGCCCGGCGGCTTTGCCACCACGGCCGATGCCTATCGACAGTTTCTGGCGCACGAGAATCTGGCCGGCCGCATTGATGCCGCCTTGCAAGGTCTGGATGTTGACGATGTCAAATCCCTGGCCACGGTCGGTAAACAAATTCGCGAATGGATAGTGGCCACGCCCTTTCCGGCCGCACTGGAAGCCGAAATTGGCGCGCATTACGCCTTGCTGGGTGATGACGCCACGGTGGCGGTGCGTTCGTCGGCCACGGCAGAAGATTTGCCCGATGCCTCGTTTGCCGGCCAGCAAGAAACGTTTCTGAATATCCGCGGCTTTGCCAATATCCTGCACGCCATCAAAGAAGTGTTTGCATCGTTATATAACGATCGCGCCATTGCTTATCGGGTGCATAAAGGCTTCGATCACAAACTGGTGGCCCTGTCGGCGGGTGTGCAACGCATGGTGCGCTCTGATCTGGGGGCGGCGGGGGTGATGTTCTCGATTGATACCGAGACCGGTTTCGATCAAGTCGTCTTTGTGACGGCGTCTTATGGTCTGGGCGAAACGGTAGTGCAGGGCGCGGTCAATCCGGATGAATTCTATGTGCATAAGCCCACGCTCAAAGCAGGGCGTCCAGCCATTGTGCGTAAACATCTGGGCGGCAAAGCATCAAGATGGAATTCAATACCGAAACCGTCGCGGGCAAATCAGTGCGCACGGTGGACGTGCCTTTGGCCGAACGCCGCCAGTTTTCTTTAACCGATGCCGAAGTGGAAGAGCTGGCCGGTTATGCCGTTACTATCGAGCAGCATTACGGTCGGCCCATGGATATTGAATGGGGCCGGGATGGTGTGGATGGCAAGCTGTATATCCTGCAGGCGCGCCCGGAAACGGTTAAATCGCAAGAAAGCGCGGCGGATAAACTCAGCCGCT
This sequence comes from Silvimonas sp. JCM 19000, assembly GCA_001313065.1. The sequence goes on along the minus strand of BBFD01000070.1, from coordinate 11,507 downwards.
TCCGTTTGCATGAACGCAGCACGGTATTGACCGAAGGCCGCGCCATTGGCCAGAAGATAGGCGCGGGCAAGGTGCGCATTATTAAAGACGTGTCGGAAATGGATCGGGTGGCACCGGGCGATGTCCTGGTCTCGGATATGACCGACCCGGATTGGGAACCGGTCATGAAACGCGCCGCTGCCATCGTCACCAATCGCGGCGGCCGCACTTGCCATGCCGCAATTATTGCGCGCGAACTCGGCATTCCCGCCGTGGTGGGCTGCGGCGATGCCACGCAGATTTTGCGCGAAGGCGATGAAGTGACCGTTTCGTGTGCCGAGGGCGACACCGGCAATGTGTATCAGGGCTTGCTGCGGTTTGAGCGCGTGGATGTCTCGCTGGAGAAAATGCCGGAATCGCCGGTCAAGCTGATGATGAATGTGGGTAATCCCGATCTGCCTTCGAGTTCTGCCAATTGCCGAATGAAGCGTGGGTCTGGCGCGGCTGGAATTTATTATCAACCGCATGATCGGCGTGCATCCCAAGGCTTTGCTGGCTTATCCCAATCTGCCGCCGGAATTGAAAGCGCAGGTGGAAGAACGCATTGCAGGCTATCGTTCGGCGGTTGATTTCTATGTCGACAAGATTGCTGAAGGTATTGCCACGCTGGCCGCCGCCTTCTGGCCGCGCAAAGTGATCGTGCGCTTGTCGGACTTTAAATCGAATGAATACGCCAATCTGATTGGTGGCCCGCAATACGAGCCGCATGAAGAAAACCCGATGCTGGGTTTCCGCGGTGCTTCGCGCTATATCGATCCGTCGTTCCGTGATTGCTTTGAGCTGGAATGCCGCGCGGTAAAGAAAGTGCGCGACGTGATGGGGCTGGATAACGTTGAAGTGATGATCCCGTTTGTGCGCACCGTGACCGAGGCGGAAAAGGTCATTGAATTGCTGGCGCAAAATGGCCTGAAGCGCGGTGAAAACAATCTGCGCGTGATCATGATGTGCGAGATACCGTCCAATGCGGTATTGGCAGATCGCTTTCTCGATCATTTCGATGGCTTCTCGATTGGCTCCAACGATATGACGCAATTGACCTTGGGTATTGATCGCGATTCGGGTGGGCCGGTGTCGGCGTCGTTCGATGAGCGTAATGACGCGGTGAAAGCAATGTTGAGCATGGCCATCAAAGCCTGCAAAGCGCGCGGCAAATACGTCGGCATTTGCGGCCAGGGTCCGTCCGATCACCCTGATCTGGCGCAGTGGCTGGTGGGCGAGGGTATCGAAACCATTTCGCTTAATCCCGATACCGTGGTTGAAACCTGGTTGCTGCTGGCCGGACAACAAGTGGCGATCTGACCGTAACAGATGCAGTGGCGGCGCCGCCCGCACCGATCAGGTGCTGGCGGCGTTTTGATTTGGACGAAGCCTGCTAGAATGGCCGTTTTCGTCCCCCTCAGCTTGTAAAGGAACAGCGATGCCGTTCAGCCGCGCCGATTATGATCAATACATGGTTCCCAATTACGCGCCTGCCGCAATCGTGCCGGTACGCGGCGCGGGCAGCCGGGTCTGGGATCAGGCCGGTAAGGAATACATCGATTTTGGTGGTGGTATCGCCGTCAATTCGCTGGGCCATTGCCATCCGGAACTGGTGGCGGCACTGACCGAGCAAGGCAACAAGCTGTGGCACATCTCGAACGTATTCACCAACGAACCCGCGCTGGCGCTGGCTAAAGCGCTGGTCGACCACACCTTTGCCGAGCGCGTGTTCTTCTGCAATTCGGGCGCGGAAGCTAACGAAGCCGCGCTGAAACTGGCCCGGCGCGCCAGCATCGAGAAATACGGTGAGCGCAAGAACAAAGTGCTGTCGGCGCTCAATTCCTTCCATGGCCGCACTTTCTTTACCGTCAGCGTGGGTGCCAGCCCAAGTATTCCGACGGCTTCGGCCCCCGCCCGGCAGGCATTGAGCACTTTAAATACAACGATCTGCCTCGCTGGAAGCGCTGATTGATGACGACACGGCTTGCGTCATCATCGAACCTATCCAGGGCGAAGGCGGCGTAACCCCGGCCACGCAGGAATTCCTGCAAGGCGTGCGCGCGCTGTGCGACAAATTCAACGCGCTGCTGATTTTTTGATGAAGTGCAAAGCGGCAACGGCCGTACCGGTAGCTTGTATGCCTATATGGATTTCGGCGTGGTGCCGGACATCCTGTCGACCGCCAAGGGCCTGGGCGGCGGTTTTCCGATTGGCGCAATGTTGACCACCGAGAAAGTGGCCAAACATCTGGTGGCTGGCACGCATGGCACCACCTACGGCGGCAATCCGCTGGCCACCGCCGTCGCTGGCAAAGCCATCAGCATCATTACACGCCCGGAAACCCTGAGCGGCGTACAAGTAAAATCCGAACGCATCCGCGCTGGCCTGCAAGCCATTGCCGATAAATACCCGGTCGTGGCTGAAATTCGCGGCATGGGTCTGCTGATTGGCGTGCAACTGAAAGCCGAATACGCGGGCCGCAGCCGCGACGTACTGAACGCCGCCGCCGAAGAAGGCGTGCTGGTACTGGCCGCCGGCCCGGATGTGGTGCGCTTTGCACCTTCGCTGGTGATCAGCGACGATGAAATCGACGCTGGCCTGGCCCGCGTGGAAAAGGCGTTTGCGCGTTTGGTGGCGTAAGCGCCCGATTTGCGAAGCGCGCATTGTGAGTGCACGCGCAATTTCTTCCAGCGCCGACCGATACAGGTCGGCGTTTTTTTTATTTTCGAGTATGGCCTTGATGTACTCCACGATGACATCGTCGTCATCCAGGTAGCGGGCTGCATCAAATGCGGTGAGTTCGGGCATGGCTTCGCGCTTTCCGGTCGAGCAATATCGCCGGCGGATTGATGCATTAGTGCGATAAGCAGCGCAGGCGAAGCATTCACGGTCACCGGGCGCTGATGACGCCCACCCGAAGTCCGGCGGACGAGGCAAAGCCATCCGCATCGCCAGAAACATCTCCTGAGCGGGCGAGGGTAGGAGACGGCGTAGCGGCTCCGACTGAGTCTCGCGTCCGCGGAGCGGCAGCTGAGCCATCGAAGTAACAGACGGTCCGTTTCGGCTTTTGACCTATCGGGCCCCCTGGCGAGCGAAGGATTCGCGAGTGGGGTCGCCTTTCTTTTGCTTACTTCTTCTTTGGCGAAGCAAAGAAAAGTAAGGTGCTCCCGCGCACCCCCGGGTATCAAACATGCGCCGCAGGCTCAGCCTTCAGGTCTTCTGCGGAGATCAGAATAACCCACCCCCTTGGGCAAAGCGGGGCACCCTTGCTCAAAACGCCATCTGCCACAACCAGTTAGCCCAACGGTGTCCGCATAATCTGCCTGCTGTCGCTGGCTGGCGCGTACAGATATCAGAACGGAAAACGCATTGTCATCGACCCGTGGTACAATCCTCGCTTTTCAGACTGTTAGCCAAACCCACCCATGACGCGCGCCATCCGTAACATCGCAATTATTGCCCACGTCGACCACGGTAAAACCACGCTGGTCGATCAACTTCTGCGCCAATCCGGCACCTTCCGCGAAAACCAACAGGTAGACGAGCGGGTGATGGACAGCAACGATCTGGAAAAAAAGAACGTGGTATCACGATTCTGGCCAAGAACACGGCAATCGAATACGAAGGCGTGCACATCAACATCGTCGACACCCCGGGTCACGCGGATTTCGGCGGTGAAGTAGAGCGTGTACTGGGTATGGTTGATGGCGTGCTGCTGCTGGTGGATGCCGTGGAAGGCCCGATGCCGCAAACGCGCTTCGTGACCAAAAAAAGCACTGGCCTTGGGCCTGCGCCCCATCGTCGTCATCAACAAGGTTGACCGTCCCGGCGCGCGCCCGGACTGGGTGGTGGATCAGACCTTCGACCTGTTCGACAAGCTGGGTGCCAGCGACGAGCAACTCGATTTCCCGATCATTTATGCATCTGGCCTGAACGGCTTTGCCAAGCTCGAGCTGGATCAAGAATCCGACAACATGCGTCCGCTGTTCGAAACCGTGCTCAAGCACGTGCCGACGCCCGCAGGTGACCCGGAAGCCGCGCTGCAACTGCAGATCGCCGCACTCGATTACTCCACTTACACCGGCCGCCTTGGCGTGGGTCGCGTGCTGAACGGCCGCATCAAGCCGGGCCAGCAAGTGGTGGTGATGAACCACGAAGAACAAGTGTCGTCGGGCCGTATCAACCAGGTGCTGGGCTTCCAGGGTCTGGAACGCGTGCCGGTTGAAGGCGCTGAAGCTGGCGACATCATCATCATCTCGGGTCTGGACGAAATCGGTATCGGCGTCACCATCTGTGATCGCGAAAACCCGGTTGGTCTGCCGGTTCTGGCGTGGATGAGCCGACCCTGACCATGGACTTTATGGTGAACACCTCGCCGCTGGCCGGTACCGAAGGCAAGTTTGTCACCAGCCGCCAGATCCGCGACCGTCTGAACAAAGAACTGCTGACCAACGTGGCGCTGCGTGTTGAAGACACGGCCGATGCCGATATCTTCCGCGTTTCGGGCCGTGGCGAACTGCACTTGACCATTCTGCTGGAAAGCATGCGTCGCGAAGGCTTTGAAATGGCCGTTGCCAAGCCGCGTGTGGTTTACAAAGACGTGAACGGCGAGAAGTGCGAGCCGTACGAAAACCTGACCATCGACCTGGAAGATGAACACCAGGGCGGCATCATGGAAGAAATCGGTCGTCGCCGCGGCGAACTGACCAATATGGAATCGGATGGTCGTGGTCGTACCCGTCTGGAATATCACATTCCGGCACGTGGCCTGATCGGCTTCCAGTCTGACTTCATGACCATGACCCGCGGTACCGGTCTGATGAGCCACGTGTTTGATGACTACGCACCGGTCAAGGCTGACCTGCCGGGCCGTCACAATGGCGTGCTGATCTCGCAGGATAACGGTGAAGCCGTGGCCTACGCGCTGTGGAAGCTGGAAGACCGTGGCCGTATGTTCGTCAGCCCGGGCGACAAGCTGTACGAAGGCATGGTGATTGGTATTCACAGCCGTGATAACGACCTGGTCGTTAACCCGATCAAGGCAAGCAGCTGACCAACGTGCGCGCTTCGGGTACTGATGAAGCCGTGCGTCTGACCACCCCGATCAAGCTGACGCTGGAATCGGCCGTCGAGTTTATCGATGATGACGAACTGGTCGAAATCACCCCGCAATCGATCCGCGTGCGTAAACGTCACCTGCAAGAACACGACCGTCGCCGCGCTAACAAAGCGGGCAACTAAGCCGGCACTGCTCACGCTTTGAGTGTGTCGCTTGTACAAAAAAACCGGGCCTGGTGCCCGGTTTTTTTATCGTCTGCGGCTGGAGCGTCTGACTGCCTTTGTTATGATCGTCGGCTTAAAACGATAAACCGGAGATCGAGACGTGCGTCAGTGGTTATTAGCAGTCGCGTTGTGGCCCACGCTGGCCTGTGCCGCCGAAGGGATGTGGACGCTGGACAATCTGCCCAGTGCGCAGATCAAACAGCAATACGGCTTCAGCCGGATGCCGCATGGGTGGACAAGCTGATGCACGCATCGGCGCGTATCGCCAACGGCTGTTCGGCCTCGTTTGTATCGCCGAATGGCCTGGTACTGAGCAATCACCACTGCGCAGTGTCTTGCGTTGAGCAACTGTCCACGGCCAGACAAGACTTTGTGGAGCAAGGTTTTCTGGCGCGTGATCTCGCCCATGAAGTGCGTTGCCCCGAAATCGAAATCAACCGGCTGGAAAAAAATCACTGATGTGACGCAGCAAGTCAAAGCGGCCACACAGGGCCTGGACGGCGATGCTTCAAAAAAAAGGCGCAAGACGCGATCAAGGCGCAATTAACCCAGGCCTGTGTGGGCGGCGCTCGTGACACCCAGCGCTGCGATGTGGTCGATCTGTACCACGGCGGCAAATACCATCTGTACCAATATCACCGCTTCCAGGATGTGCGCCTGGTGTTTGTGCCTGAGGCGGCCATCGGCTTTTTTTGGCGGCGACCCGGACAACTTCAATTTTCCGCGTTATGCGCTGGATATGTCGGTCATGCGCGTTTATGAGAACGGCAAGCCGCGCAGACCAAAGATTTTTTTCCCCTTGAGTGCCGATGGCGCCAAGTCTGGCGAATTGACCTTTGTGACCGGTCATCCCGGTACCACCCGCCGTCTGCTGACCATGGCACAACTGGCCAATCTGCGTGATATCCGCTTGCAGCATCGCCTGCTGGAACTGGCGGGTGAGCGCGGCATGTTGCGCCAGTACAGCACCGAAGGCGCCGAACAAGCGCGGGTGGCGCATACCGACCTGTTTTATATCGAGAACAGCTACAAAGCCATGTTCGGCCAGCTGCAGGCGCTGCAAGACCCCACGGTGATGGCGCAAAAGCAGCGCGACGAGGCCAGCCTGCGGGCTTTTGTTGCGGCTCATCCAGCGCTCCAGGACAAGGTGGGCGGTGCGTGGGATGCCATTGCCCAAGCGCAGGCCGTGTACACCCGGATCGAGCCAGATTATGTGGTCAAAGAAATGGGCGATGGTTTTGATAGCGAATATTTTGATATCGCGCGCACATTGGTGCGGGGCGCGGCTGAGCGTGCCAAGCCGAATGCCCAGCGTCTGCGCGAGTTTCACGAAAGTGATCTGCCCCAGCGCGAGCAACGCTTGTTCTCCAGCGCGCCGATCTATCCTGATTTTGAAAAAAAACCAAGCTGACCGCATCGCTGACCCGTATGCGCGAACTGCTGGGGCCGGACGATGCGTTTGTCAAAATGGTGCTGGGCAAGCTATCGCCGCGTCAGGTTGCGAGCCGCGTCATCGACGGCACCAGGCTGGGTGATGTCGCGGTACGCCGTGCGCTGTGGCAGGGCGGGGCGGCTGCGGTCGCGGCATCGGATGACCCCATGCTTCTGCTGGCACGCCTGATCGATCCGGCCGCGCGCTCGGTGCGTCAGCGCTACGAGCAGGACGTCGAAGCGGTTGAGCAAAAGAATGCGGAACTGATCGCGCAAGCGCGCTTTGCGCAACTGGGCGACCGGGTCTACCCGGACGCCACTTTCACGCTGCGATTGTCGTATGGCGAAGTGAAAGGCTGGGATGAGCGCGGCCAGGCGGTGGCACCCTACACCTACTTTGCTGGTGCCTTTGAACGCCACACTGGCGCCGAGCCGTTTGCCTTGCCCGCCAGTTGGCTGGCGGCAAAACCGCAGCTTGATCTGCAGCAGAAATTCGACTTTGTGACCACCAACGACATCATCGGGGGTAACTCGGGCAGCCCGGTGATCAATCAGCAAGGTCAGATTGTCGGCCTGATTTTTTTGACGGCAATATCCACAGCCTCGGCGGCGCTTTCTATTACGATCCGACCCTGAATCGTTCGGTTGCTGTGCATAGCGGCGCCATTCTGCAAGCGTTGGACCGCATCTATCACGCCACCGATCTGGCCAACGAAATGCGCACCGGCGCGCAGCCGCACTGAGCGCAATGCACGTAAAAAAAAGCCGTCCTTGCGAGGACGGCTTTTTTTGCTGGATTGTGCTGGCTCGAATTACATAAACAAAAAAGAAGCCGTCGGCAAAATACGCCAGGCCGATCAGGCCCACCGGCAGGCGCCCCACCACAAGACTTTGCGTTTAAACAAACCGGCAATCGACGAAATCAGAATGGCAACCTGCAAAAAAAATCACCGCAATGCCAAATGGCTTGCCGTGTTGCTGGGCTCATCGCGTTGCGCTTCGAGGGCGCGCGCCTTGTTTTCGATTTCGTGTTTCTCGGCGTCGTATTGCGTCACTTTCTTGCTGTAATCGGCAATGCGCGCATCAAATGCGGCAGCGGCTTTGTTGTCATCCGCCAGCGCTTCGCGTTGCAGCGCCAGGTTATCGCGCTGGATTTGATACAGATATTGTTTGACGCCCTTGGACTGGTAATAGGCCCATTGGTCGCTGGCTTGCGCCTGGCTGATTACACCACGGGTGCTGTAACCGCCGCCTTTAAAGGTAGAGAGGGTGGCGCAAACCGCCAGAACCACGGTGGTGAGCGCCAGATAATTGAGCCACGGGTCTTTCTTTTCTTCAGCCATAGTCCAGACAGATAAAAAAAACGGTTAATACAATCATTTGGCCCGCCCGGCAGGCGGCGCAGCGCATTGTTGCCACAATCCACCGCGCTAGCTGTAACAGCGTGTTAAGCCAGGCGGTGGATGGGCGTAGGGAAGAGGCGCTCAGACGCGGAAGCGAGATACCGAGGCGCGTAATTCGTTGGCCAGTTGCTCCATCGCGCTGACATTGCCATTGGCGGCATGCACCGAGGTGGCGGCGTCTTCCACCATATGCGCAATGCGCTCGACGTTTACAGCGACGCTGCTGCTGGCGGCACTTTGCTCAGAGGTGGCATTGGCCACATCACGGATCTTGTCCAGCGTGGCGGCGGTGCCTTCGTTGATGGCGCGTAACGATTCAGCGGCCTGATTGGCCATTTCAACGCCGCGCGCAACACGTGGCGTGACTTCATCCATGCTGGCAACCACCGAGCCGGTGTCGGTCTGGATTGCCACGATCATCTCGGTAATCTGGTTGGTGGCTTGCGATGTGCGCTCGGCCAGTTTGCGCACTTCATCGGCAACCACCGCAAAACCTCGGCCTTGTTCGCCAGCGCGCGCAGCTTCGATTGCGGCATTCAGGGCCAGCAAGTTGGTTTGATCGGCAATCTCTTTAATCACGCTGCAATGCCGCCAATTTCGCGCGAGCGTTCGACCAGGCCGCCAATCAAACCGGATGCATCATTGATCTGGCCGGCAATCAGCTGGATTTCGCCCGCGGCGTTGGTCACCAGTTTTTTCGCCATGCACGGCGAGTTCGCTGGAGCGTGCCGAGTTGTTTTCGGTTTCGCGAGCGCTGGCCGAAATGTGGTCGACGCTGACCGACATTTCTTCAATAGCCGCAGCCGTGGAGGCTGTTGCGTCCGAGGACTGGCGCGCTGCGCGATTGATTTGCTGCATCTGGCCGGTCAGGCCCGACGTGGCCTGGCCCAGACTTTGCGCGCTGCGTTGAATGTTCTCGATCATCTGATGCAGGCTGTCTTGCATGGCCTGGATTGCGCCCATCAGGCTGTCACGGCTGCGGGCCTGCACCGCGTGGCTGAGATCGCCACTGGCGATGCGCAAGGCGGCTTCGGCGGCGGCATCCGGCTCCCCACCCAGGCGTTGGTAGATCGAACGCGCCATCACGATGGCGATACCACTCACAACGATCAGCACCAGCACCCCAAGCCGATCAACTGCCAGGCAAAGTGCCAGAACGCTTTATCGATATCGTCGGCCCATTGGCCATAGCCGATCACCCAGTTCCAGCCTTTGATCCGCGCCACGCCATTGGTTTTGGCGACGTCCACGTCCGAACCGATGCGCTTGCTGACGATATCGGCAAATGCAAACTCCTTATCACCCAAGGCATCGGAATAGGCCTGCACCGTGGTCCGGCCATCGGGCAGCGTGCTACCAAAATCAATCTTGCCGCGCTTACGCGGATCGGGGTGGGCCAGCACATAGCCGTCGGCGCGGCGTGCATACACATAATCGCCCGAGCCGTTGTTCAGCCCCTGCAAGGCCTCCACCGCGCGCTCTTGCGCTTCGGCGTCAGTCATTTTTTTCCGGCTGCGGCCAGATCGCGGTAATGCTCGACTTGTTTGGCGGCCAGCGTGACCAGACTGCGGATGGCATCGTGGCGGTCTTGCAGCATGGTGGCGTGCAAGGTCTGCAGGCCGAAACCGGCAATGACGATAAGCCCGAGCAACGCGGTGGCAACGATCAGCAACAGGCGGGTGGAAAGCTTCATGGTGGTTCTCCGGAGTAGCGGGGACGGGCGCGGCGGTCATTGTCAGGTTGCGCCAAGTTCTCGACTACGGATTCTGCACCTTGTAAGCAGAGCTATGCATCCGTCATGCGCCGCATGCCCGCCGTTGGCTGCTGGACGGCGTCGAGGCTCACTGCAAGCGGGGTGGTTTGCTTTCTACAGGCTGACTTTTGCGGCGCGCTGTGGCGCGCTTGCGACAAACGATCGTTTAAGACAATGCGCATCCCGGTAGGGGCCGTCGCCTTGTTTCCAGCCGGAACCCGGTGACGCCTGCGCGCAAGCAGTCTTGCCATCCAGTTTGCTGTACCAGTGAAACCACGGTGCGGGCGCGGCACTCAGCGGCGGACTGAGCATGAATGTGAGCAATAAACACAGTGTGAGACGCATCACGGTAACTCCGGCGGGGCAGGCACACCATGATGCCGATTCTGAGAATTAACCGCATCTGCTGACACAGGACCAGTGCCATGGCGGCGCAGGGCCGCAGGTTACCAGCGGTGTAATCAGTGTGTTGTATCCATGCCACGGTTTAATGGCTACGCGATGGCAGTAAACCGCGACGAATAAAGCGCGCCAGCCGTGGCTGCAAGCCGCATCGCGCCTGAAACGTGGGGCCAACCAGCGAGCGTACGGACGCTGCCACTAACACCGTATATCGCCAGTCCGACCACCGGCAGTGCCTGTCAGCAAAGGCCAGGTTAAATTAGCACCCGTTAATGCAGCAGCCCGCAAGGCTGGCAGCGTTACGTGTTACCACTCCACCGCAACAAGACCAGAATTGGCAGCCGTTTGTACGGTGTAGTGCATCGAGTAACAACAATAGTGGCCATGGCAACATGACCCGCTACCGGACCAGCCCATCGTGGTGGCCTGTTCTGGAATTGAAATGCCGGTCCCTTTCTGACCGGCATTTTTTTATGCGCGTCGTTTTTTTTAGAACGAGGGTTTCAGCCCGACCACTTGCGCCAGCAATTCATACGAACGCAGACGCTCGGCGTGATCAAAAAAAATGGCGGCATTCGCCATGATTTCGTTGGCGCCGGTACGCGCCACAAAGTCGTGCAATTGCGCCCTGACCGTTACCGGGCTGCCCACAATCGAACCACCCAGTTGCGCGTGCACCGAGGCACGTTCATGCGGCTGCCAATAGTCATCCATATTTTCTACGGGCGGATCCAGCGGACCGGGGTTGCCCCGAATCAGATCAACAAATTTGCGTTGCTGTGACGTCGCCAAAAAACTGTGCGCGCTCGTCACTATCCGCCACGATCACATTCAACCCCACCATGGCATACGGTTCGTTCAACACGCCGGGGCGGAAAGTATGGCGGTACAAGTCCAGCGCAGCTTGCATGCTGCGGGGCGCAAATTGCCCGGCAAAAGCAAACGGCAGTCCAGATAACCGGCCAGTTGAGCGCTAAACCCGCTCGAGCCGAGCAACCAGATGGTATATCCAGCCCTTCGCCCGGGATGGCATGAATGCCATTGCTGCCGCTATATAAATCGGGCCGGAAATAGGCGCGCAGTTCTTGCAGCATTTGCGGAAATTGATCGCCATCGGCGCCAGAATCGCGGCGCAGCGCACGCATGGTGGCCTGATCCGTGCCGGGCGCGCGACCGAGGCCGAGTCGATGCGGCGGGGTAGAGCGATTCCAGCGTGC
>BBFD01000069.1 GCA_001313065.1 Silvimonas sp. JCM 19000 | reverse complement strand
ATCGGTATGCGCGTTGAACTGCGCAAGCCGCGTAACGAGCCGCTGCGTGCGCCGGAACCTGCCAAAGCGGCAGCCCCGGCCCCGGCCCCTGTCGCCAAACCTGCTGACAAGAAGAAAGCAGAGAAGCGCGTGGGAAGACGACAAGCGCGGTGGCAAGAAAGGTCTGCGTACCAAAGGCGGCGACGCTGGCGGTAATGACTGGAAATCGCGCAAGTCCGGCGGTCGCAACAAGCAACAACAAGACAACAACGCTCACGCCTTCCAGGCGCCGACCGAGCCGATCAGCCGTACGGTTGACGTGCCCGAAACCATCAGCGTGGCCGATCTGGCGCACAAGATGGCCGTCAAGGGCGTTGAAGTGGTCAAGGCCCTGATGAAGATGGGCATGATGGTGACCATCAACCAGGTGCTGGACCAGGAAACCGCCATGATCGTGGTGGAAGAAATGGGCCATGCGCCGGTGGCTGCCAAGCATGACGATCCGGAAATCTATCTGGGCGACGACAGCAAGGCGGGCGAGCACGAAGTACTGCCGCGCGCACCGGTCGTTACCGTGATGGGTCACGTCGATCACGGCAAGACCTCGCTGCTGGATTACATCCGTCGCGCCAAAGTGGCGGCGGGCGAAGCCGGTGGCATTACGCAGCACATTGGCGCATACCACGTCGAGACCGAGAAGGGCGTTATTACCTTCCTGGATACCCCGGGCCACGAGGCGTTTACCGCCATGCGTGCTCGCGGCGCCTCGGCCACCGATATTGTGGTGCTGGTGGTGGCAGCCGATGACGGCGTAATGCCGCAAACCATTGAAGCGGTTCACCACGCCAAAGCGGCCGGTGTTCCGATCGTGGTTGCGGTCAACAAGATCGACAAGCAAGGCGCAAACCCCGAGCGCATCCGCCAGGAACTGGTGGCGCAAGAGGTGGTGCCGGAAGACTGGGGTGGCGATACCCAGTTCATCGAAGTCTCGGCCAAACAAGGCACGGGCATCGACGAACTGCTCGACGCCATCCTGCTGCAAGCCGAAGTGCTGGAACTGACCGCCCCGATCGATGCGCCTGCCAAGGGCATCATCATCGAAGCGCGTCTGGATAAAGGCCGCGGCGCTGTGGCCACCATGCTGGTGCAAAGCGGTACCCTGAAGAAGGGCGACGTGCTGCTGGCTGGCGGCGTGTATGGCCGTATTCGCGCCATGCTCGACGAGAACGGCAAGCAGATCAACGAAGCTGGCCCGTCGATTCCGGTCGAAATTCTGGGTCTGTCCGAAGTGCCGAGCGCCGGTGAAGACGCCATGGTGCTGGCCGATGAGAAGAAGGCGCGTGAAATCGCCTTGTTCCGTCAAGGCAAGTTCCGCGACGTCAAGTTTGCCAAGCAACAAGCCACCAAGCTCGAAAACATGTTCGCGCAGATGGCCGAAGGCGAAGTGCAAAACCTGCCTATCGTCATCAAGAGCGATGTGCAGGGTTCGCTGGAAGCGCTGTCCAGCTCGCTGCTCAAGCTGTCCACTTCCGAAGTGCGTGTGCAGATCCTGCACTCGGGCGTCGGTGGTATCAGCGAATCGGACATCAACCTGGCACTGGCTTCGAAGGCCGTCGTGGTGGGCTTTAACGTCCGCGCCGATGCAGCCGCACGCAAGCTGGCCGAGGCTGAAGGCGTCGACATCCGTTACTACAACATCATTTATGACGTTGTGGACGATGTGAAGGCGGCGCTGTCGGGCATGCTGGCGCCGGAAAAAACGCGAACAGATCATCGGTCTGGTCGAAATCCGCCAGGTCTTCGTGATTTCGAAGGTCGGTTCGATTGCCGGTTGTTATGTGCTTGACGGTACGGTTAAACGCGGTGCCGGCGTGCGCCTGCTGCGTAACAACGTGGTGGTGCATCAGGGCGAGCTCGAAACGCTCAAGCGCTTCAAGGATGACGTTAAAGAGGTCAAGGCCGGCTACGAGTGCGGCTTGCAACTCAAGAACTACAACGACATCCAGGAAGGCGATCAGCTGGAAGTGTTCGAAATCGTCGAAGTGGCACGTACGCTGTAATACCAGGTATCCCGGCCGCCACGAGGTGGTGGTCGGCCGGGACACCGGCGGCGCAGGACCAGACCGGTTCTGCGCCTTTTTTTTGCATTCTGGCAGGCTGCGCATCACCTCGAGCGCGGCGGGTAGACCCCATCATGGCTAAACAAGCAAAACATTTTTTTCACGCTCGGACCGCGTGGCGCAGCAATTGCAGCGCGATACCGCCGAGCTGATCCGCGCTGAGCTGGATCATCCCAAAGCATCGCTGATCACCATTACCGACGTCGAAGTAACGCGCGATTATTCGCACGCCAAAATCTTCTACACCTTCCTTGGCACGCCGGAAGACGCCAAGTCGATCGCCGAAAAGCTGGAAGCCGCCAAAGGCTTTATCCGCAGCCAGCTGGCGCGCGGCATTTCGCTGTTCAAGATGCCGGAGCTGCATTTTGAATACGATCACTCGGTAGAGCGCGGCATGGCGCTGGACAGCCTGATCCAGCAAGCGGTCAGCACCTCGGCCCCGCTGGATGACGACGAAGCCGCGGCAGAAGACCACGACGCTGAACCCAAGCAAGAAGGCTAAGCCGGCGCATGGCAAAACGTAAAATCGACGGCGTGTTGCTGCTGGACAAGCCGTTTGGCTGGTCCAGCAATAACATTCTGCAAAAAAAAGTGCGCTGGTTGTTTCAGGCCGAGAAAGCCGGCCACACCGGCGTACTTGATCCTTTCGCCACTGGCCTGTTGCCGCTATGTTTTGGCGAGGCCACCAAGTTTGCGCAACGCATGCTGGATGCCGACAAGGGCTATCGCGCCACCATCCAGTTAGGCCAGGTGTCGACCACGCTGGACGGCGAGGGCGGCATTAGCCGCAGCGGCGCGGTGACGTGCGGCCGCGCGCAGATCGAAGCGGTGCTGCAGCAATACACCGGCCCCATCGAACAAATCCCGCCGATGCACTCTGCGCTCAAGTTCGAAGGCAAAGCGCTATATGAATACGCGCGCGAAGGCATCGAGATCGAGCGCAAGATTCGCCACGTCACGATTTATCAGATTGATATCGTCAGTTTCGAGGCCGATGTGCTAGTGATCGACGTGGCCTGCAGCAAGGGCACTTACATCCGCACGCTGGCCGACGACATTGGCCGCACCTTGGGTTGCGGCGCTTATCTGGCCGGTTTGCGCCGTACCCAGACTGCCGGTTTCAAACTGGCGGAAGCGGTGACGCTGGACGAGCTGATCGAAATGGACATGCCCGCGCGCGAAGCCTTGTTGCTGCAGCCCGACACGCTGTTGCAAGACCTGCCGGCCATTACGCTGGATGCCGCCGAAACCGAGCGCATGCTGCACGGCATGAGCGTGGCGCGCAGCAGCGCCTGGCCAGTCTCCGCCAGTGGTTTGCGGCTTTACGGCACTTGGCAAATGGGCATAATGGCGCGTTCATCGGTTTGGGCGAAGTGGCATCCGATGATGTGCTGCGGCCCAAACGTCTGCTGGCAATCCCTGGCTAAACCCGCTGGGGATGACGCTGGTAAATGGAGCAAGGCGCGGGGTGCGATGAAAGCTCTGCCTTGCTTGTCCAGTCGAACGACATCGTGTTGATGTCCAGACTGATTTAATCGGAATCGGAGTTCCAAATGACTGTATCTGTTACGCAAAAAAAGCCGAAATCGTCGGCCAGTTCCAACGCGCCGCTGGCGACACCGGCAGCCCTGAAGTTCAAGTGGCCCTGTTGACCGCCCGCATCAACGATCTGACCCCCCACTTCAAAGCCAACGCCAAGGATCACCACTCCCGCCGCGGCCTGCTGAAAATGGTTTCCCGCCGTCGTCGCCTGCTGGATTAC
Organism: Silvimonas sp. JCM 19000; assembly: GCA_001313065.1. The sequence continues at coordinate 11,461 of BBFD01000069.1, read as the reverse complement.
CTCAAGCGCACCAACGTCGAAAGCTACCGCGAACTGATCGCCAAGCTGGGTCTGCGTAAGTAATCTCATAAGAAGTCGCAGTGAAAACTGCGACTTTTTTGTTTTTCAGTACGCTGAAAAGCAATCGCATCGAGCACCTGACATCCCTGTCTGGTGCTCATCGTGTTTTTTAGCCCTCCCTCGTCAAATTGCAGTTCCGGCGGCGAGGAGTGGTGTTGGACTGTGCTGGAACTGGCGGTCATGGACAGGGTCATGAAACTGGCGCCACGCGCCCCCTTGTCCCGGATGGATTCCGAACGGCGTCGAACACAACGCGTCGGCTTCTGTCTCCCGGCCTGACCGCAGCGGCAATCGCACGCGCTTGTGGCCGAAAAGCGCATTACTGAAAAGGATAGCAATCCGTGTTCAATAAAATCTCCAAGTCTTTCCAATACGGCCGCCATACCGTGACGCTGGAAACGGGCGAAATCGCTCGCCAGGCCTCCGGTGCGGTTCTGGTTTCCATGGACGATACCGTTGTGCTGGTCACCGTTGTGGCTGCGCGCGGCGTCAAACCCGGCCAGGATTTCTTCCCCCTGACCGTTGATTATCAAGAACGTACTTACGCCGCCGGTAAAATCCCGGGTGGCTTCTTCAAGCGCGAAGGCCGTCCTTCGGAAAAAAAGAAATTCTGACCAGCCGCCTGATCGATCGTCCGATCCGTCCGCTGTTCCCGGAAGGCTTTTTTTTCAACGAAATCCAGATCATCGCCACCGTGGTGTCGCTGGATCCGCAAATTGATTCCGATATCCCCGCCATGATCGGCGCCTCCGCTGCGCTGGCGATTTCCGGCGTGCCGTTCCAGGGCCCGATCGGCGCTGCACGCGTGGGTTACGCCAACGGCCAGTACCTGCTGAACCCGACCAAAGAAGAGCTGGCTACCAGCGAACTCGACCTTGTCGTCGCCGGTACCGAAAAAAGCCGTGCTGATGGTTGAATCCGAAGCCAAAGAGCTGTCGGAAGAAGTGATGCTGGGCGCCGTGGTGTTTGGCCATGACGAAATGCAGAAAGCCATCGCCGCCATCAACGCGCTGGCCGATGAAGTGAACCCCGAACTGTTTGACTGGAACGAGCCCGTCCGTGACGAAGCGCTCGAAGGCAGATCAAGCAAATCGCCGGCGAAGCATCGCTCAAGCCTTCCGCATTCCGCAAAAGCAAGCGCGTACCGTCAAGCTCAACGAAGCCTGGGATCTGGTGAAAACCGCCCTGATCAACGAAGACACCGATACGCTGCAAGCCAACAAGATCCGCGGCATTTTCCATGACATGGAAGCCAAGATCGTGCGTAACCAGATTCTGGACGGTTTCCCGCGTATCGACGGCCGCGACACCCGCACCGTGCGTCCGATTACCGTGCGCACCAGCGTGCTGCCGCGTACCCACGGTTCGGCACTGTTTACCCGTGGCGAAACCCAGGGTCTGGTGGTCGCCACCCTCGGCACCAAGCTGGACGAGCAAAAGATTGATGCGCTGGCCGGCGAATACACCGACCGCTTCATGCTGCATTACAACTTCCCGCCGTACTCCACCGGTGAAACCGGCCGCGTGGGCACGCCCAAGCGCCGCGAAATCGGCCACGGCCGTCTGGCCAAGCGCGCGCTGATCGCCGTGCTGCCGAGCCCGGAAGACTTTGCCTACTCGATGCGCGTGGTTTCGGAAATCACCGAATCCAACGGTTCGTCCTCGATGGCTTCGGTGTGTGGCGGTTGCCTGGCACTGATGGACGCGGGCGTGCCGCTGAAGAACCACGTGGCCGGTATCGCCATGGGCCTGATCAAGGAAGGCAACCGCTTTGCGGTGCTGACCGACATCCTGGGCGACGAAGATCACCTCGGCGACATGGACTTCAAGGTTGCCGGTACTGATGCAGGCGTTACCGCACTGCAGATGGACATCAAGATCGACGGCATCACCAAGGAAATCATGAAGGTTGCGCTGGACCAGGCCCAAGCTGGCCGTCTGCACATCCTCGGCATCATGAAGAACGAAGTGGGCGGCGCGCGCGAAGAAGTCAGCGCACACGCTCCGCGTCTGTACACCATGAAGATCAATCCGGAAAAAAATCCGTGACGTGATCGGCAAGGGTGGTTCGGTGATCCGCGCGCTGACCGAAGAAACCGGTACGCAAATCGACATCCAGGAAGACGGCACGATCACCATCGCGTCCGTATCTTCGGAAGGTGCTGACGAAGCCAAACGCCGCATCAGCGAAATTACCGCTGAAGTGGAAATCGGCAAGATCTACGAAGGCCCGGTCGTCAAGATTCTGGACAACAACGTCGGCGCCATTGTGTCGATCATGCCGGGCCGCGATGGTCTGGTGCACATCAGCCAGATCGCCAACGAACGCATCAAGAACGTGTCGGACTACCTGAAAGAAGGCCAGGTTGTACGCGTGAAGGCACTGGAACAAGACGACAAGGGCCGCGTGCGCCTGTCGATCAAGGCCGTGCTGAACGACGAAGCCACTGCTGCCCAGCAAGTGGCCGACGTACCGTCCGAAGGCTAAGCGCTAGTCGCAGTCAGTTGTAATGCAAAGGCCACGGAATTCCGTGGCCTTTTTTGCATACAAAGCCATACCCAAACCAGAACGGAGTTATTGCCATGCCCCAGATGCGCGCAGTTACCCAAAGCCAACCCGGTGGCGTCGACACGCTGCAGATCACGCAAATCGAACGCCCCGAACCCGCCGCGCACCAATTGCTGGTGAAAGTGGCCGCCAGCGGCATCAACCGCGCCGATCTGGCCCAGCGCGAAGGCAACTATCCGCCGCCACCGGGCGAATCGCTGATCATGGGTATGGAAATCTCTGGCGTGGTCGAAAGCTTGGGCAGCGCGGTCGAAGGTTTTAGCGTCGGCCAGCGCGTGTTTGGTTTGATCGGCGGCGGTGGCTATGCCGAATATGCCTTGCTGGATGCACGGCTGGCGCTGCCCACGCCGGAACATCTGACCGATATCGACGCCGCCAGCCTGCCGGAAACCTGGATGACGGTGTGGTTTAACCTGGTGGAGCTGGGCCAGTTGCGCCAAGGCCAGCGCGTGCTGATCCATGCCGGTGCCAGCGGCATCGGCAGCGCTGGCATCCAGCTGTGCAAAAGCTATGGCGCGTGGGTGGCGGTTACCGCTGGTGGCCCGGATAAGTGCGCCTACTGCCGCGAACTGGGTGCCGATCTGGCCATTGATTACCACGATCAGCAATTTGAAGACGTGCTGAAGGAGTTGGGCGGCGTCGATCTGATTCTCGATACCGTGGGTGGCGACTATCTGCCGCGTAATCAGGCCTGCCTGAACGCCGACGGCAGATCATCGTGATCGGCATGCTGCGCGGCCCGATGGCGCAGGCGAATATGGGTCAGTTGCTGGTTAAACGCCAGACTGTGCGCGGCAGTACGCTGCGCTCGCAGCCGATCGAAGCCAAAGCGCGCATCGTGCGTGGATTGCGCGAGCATGTATTACCGGGTCTGGACGCGGGCAGTTTGCGCGTGACCATCGACAAGACTTTTGCGGCAGAGGATGTGGCGCAAGCGCATCAGCACGTGGCAGACGGTGGCAATCGCGGCAAGGTGGTGCTGGTCTGGTCCTGACCTACCCACGCCTGCCACTGCGGCGTTTGCGGGTGGCAGGTACTTTCCCGGGGAAAAAAAGTTCTGCAAGCCGCCGGTAAAAAAATCTGCGTAAATCGTATTGATAACGGTTCTCATTTAAAATAAGATGCTCTCCATCCGCTGCGCAAGGCGTGGCTTTTTGATGCAAACCATGGAGAGCCACTATGCAAGCCTATCTCGTCGGCGCAGACACCCTCGGCAATATCCCGGACGTGCTTAATCAATACGGCATTGCCATTCATAAACACGTGTCAGGCCGCAATGCATCGCATCAACGTAAACCCGCCAGCCTGAAAGGCGTGGACCTGATCATCCTGTTTACTGATTTTCTGGGGCACAACGTGATGCGCCACTACCGCGAGATGGCACACGAAGAAAACATCCGCTTTGTGGCGTGTCGTCGCTCGGTGTGTGCCTTGTCGCAGAGTCTGGACAAAGTGTGTACCAAGCAATGTGAGACTTGTCCGGCGGCCACGGCCAACGGTCGCAAGCATTAATCATTGCAATTGCAGCGCGCGGGGGCAGGGCGGCGCTGCAAGGCCGCTCAGGCGTCGCGCGTCAACCGTTTGATCGCCATGGCCACCAGCGCTTCAAACATGCGCGGATCCGCCAGACCGCGTGCTGCCAGCATCGCCCCATATACCGCGGACATAAAAAAAACCGGGCCTCGATCAGCGCGCTGCCTCCAGCTGAAACTGGCCCTTGGCCACACCACGCTCAAAGATGGATGCCAGCCAGGCATCCAGATCTTCAAAATGCCCCTGCACCTCAGCGGCCACCTCGGCCGGTATGCTGGGCAGCTCGGCCGCCAGCATGGCGCAGATGCAGAACGAGGACGTTCCCTTCTCGATGCAGTTGGTCCAATAGCCACATAGGCCTGCAACGCGGCCGCCGGATCGGCCAACTGCCGGTCCAGCATCGCCAATCCCTCGCGCGCCTCGGCGCGATAGCGCGCCACCACCTCACGCACCAGTTCCGCCTTGGTCGGAAAATGATAATGAATGCTCGCCTTGCTGATTTGCACGCGGGCCGAAATATCTGCATAACTAAAGCTGTTGTACCCGCCTGCCTCTAGCAGTGACCGAGTCAGCGTCACGATTTCCGCGGCTTTCGGTGAAAGCTCTGCATACATAGCAAGATTGTTCCAGGTTGAATGGCCAACTATTCTACCAGTTGTAGGTAATCGATCAAAGCGCACCTCCGCGCTAACAAGGCGGTGCGATTGTGCCGCCAGACGGCATATTGCAGTCTACCAACTAGTAGGCTAGCATTTGTTGCCTTGGCCGGTGGCTGGATAGAGGTGACGGTGCATTCGTCGCTGCCCCCTTGGCCTGCTGGATGTTTTAACCCGAGTTGTCCTTACCCCCACAAGCGCGCCGAGTTGCGGCTTGCTTACCTACCTACTGATAGATAATCGTCGCTCACGCGATGGCCCTGACCCCTGGAGAACCACCATGCAAGCTGCCACCACCAACGCCGCCGATCGTTCCCTCGACCGTTGGCTGCAGACCTATTATTTTCTGCGCACCGGCGTTCCATCATCTGGATCGCGCTCGCCGTTATCGTGGGCAAACCCAATCCGGCCATCGGTGCGGCGCTGCTGGTCGCATACCCGGCGTGGGATGCGCTCGCCAATTATCTGGATGCCCGCAGCAATGGCGGCCTGGGCGTTAACCCGTCGCAGAAATTCAACCTGATCGTCAGCAGCGTCATCGCACTCGCGGTGTGCTGGGCGCTCAGCGTTGGCATGCCTGCCGTCATCACGGTCTTTGGTGCGTGGGCAATTTTTTCGGGATTGCTGCAGTTGGCAACCGGGGTGCGGCGCTGGAACACCGCCAGTGGTCAGTGGCCCATGCTGGTGAGCGGCGCTCAGTCCGCGCTGGCGGGTGGCTTTATGTTTTATCAGGCGCAGAGTGGCATCGCGCTGGACGTCACGACGGTGGCGCCGTACGCAGGATTCGGCGCGTTCTACTTTCTGATCGCGGCAATCTGGCTAACCGTCAAAAACGGTCGCCAACGTGCCGCGCTGGCGGGCTGAGCGGTTGCGCCACGCATTGCCCAACTTGCCCGCGGCCGGGCCCTGGCTTGCAGCAGAGATGCCAGCCGGGGCCTTGCTCACTGCAGCATAAAGGTCTCGTACTCCAGTTTGTCCAGGCGCGCGTTCAGGATCACCATGGCCACCACCACCACAATCAGCAGCGCGCAGGCAAAGCCCATGCCATACCAGCTGGGGCCCGCCCAGATCGACAGGCCGGTCAGCACGCCATTGCTCAGCACAAACAGTCCGGTCACCAGCAAGACTTCGCGGCGTTTATCCAGATAGAAAAAGATGTTCAGGATTGCCAATAGCGCTACCTGTAATCCCGCTGCCACCACATCGATATATAACAGCGGCAAATACAGCGGCGAAATCCCCAGCAACTTAAACACTTTATCGCCGAGCATAAACGCGACCAGCACGGCCAGGCCCTGGATTTTGATGATCTCGGCCAGGCCTTGCCGTATGGTGAATACCATTTCGTTGCGCAAGGTTTCGATCTGATCCAATGAGCCGCCATCGCGGATTGCGTCATAAAAGCGGTTGTAATACTCGACAAAATCCGTCTCGATGCGCACCAGAAACGCGGCCATGCCGGGAATGATCGAGAGATAGGCCAGAAAGATGGGAAAGTCATAAATGCTGGACGCGCGCAGCGGACCGATCACATGTTGGCTGGTCGATGGCGAATACCAGAAAATGGCTTTATCCAGCCAGATGGCCAGGTTGTAAAACAAGCCGGTCCAGAGCAGCGCGCGATACATGCGGTCTTTTTTTAAGAAAATCAAAAGCCAGCAAATACTTTGACGGATAAGCGCGCAACACCAGAAACCACAGCCCGCACGCCAAAACGTAATGGCCGGTGACAAAACCACCCAGCAAGCCGTTCAGCCGTAGGGGCGGAGCCATAAGGCAACGATGACGGTAACGCCATAGCCCAGCGCAAACAGCCACACAATGGCCAGATAACGCTTCATGCCGGACAAGAAAATCGCCGCAATCCAGATCAGGCACAACAGGATAAAACCGGTAAACATCAACAGCCGATACACCAGATCCAGCCCGGCAAATGCGGTAAAGAACAGCACGCCACCGATTACTGCCGCCACCAGCAAAGTAAACAATTGCGCCCCGAGAAAATTGGGCAAGACTTGTTCTTCGTGTTTATCAAACAAGCGATCGGCAATATAGCGAGTAAATGCCAATTGCAGTGGCCCGGTCACAATCAGGCTGGCGGCTAATAAATAGGTGACCGAGACCTGGAATTGCGCCACCGAAAATTGCGGCACCACCACCGTCAAACTTAAAAAAAAGCCGATCAGTTGCACGCCGACGATGGACAATATCCACGGCCCGGCGCCAATCAGGCCGGCGTAGGTATACGCCTCCAGCAGGGCGAAATAATTATCGCGCTTGAGTATCTTGCGCAGCTCAAAACCTATCCCCGCCATCAGGCGATTACTCCAGCGGTATCGGGCATCTGCAATGCCTGTTGGTAAATCGATTGATATGCGCCAAACATATGCGCGTGCGTGTAATAACGCGTTACACGTTCCACGCCCGCAGTCTGTGCCGCAGTCCACGCGGCCGGGTCACCGAGCAGTTCGATGGCGGCATGGGCGAGGGCAGGGGCGTCGGCCACGCCCACCACGCGGCCAGCCGCGCCGATGGCCTGGTCTTCGGCATCCAGCCCGTAGATCAACTGCCGGCAAGAGCCGACATCGGTGGTAATCGAGGGCACGCCCGCCGCAAAGCCTTCCAGCACCACCAGCGGCAGCGCTTCGGAGATCGAGCTCAAGATCAGTACGCCCACTTTGGGCATCAGCTCGTTGATCTTCTGAAAACCGAGAAACTTCACTTTTTTCGCTCAAGCCCAGGCTGGTTGCCAGATTGCGGCATTCCTCGGCGTATTCCGGTGACTCATCTTCCGGCCCGGCGATCCACGCTTCGGCGTGGGGCAACTGGTTCACCACCGTGCGCATGGCGCGAATAAACGTCTTGATGTCCTTGATCGGCACCACGCGGCCGATCAGACACAGCACTTGCGGGATTTCGGCTGGGCGCAGCTCGCGCAATGGCGCCAGGCGCGGCAAATCCACGCCATTGGGGATATTGATGGTGCGCTCGGCCGGTGCGCCGTCGGCAATCTGGCGCAGGCGGTTGTTTTCGTACAGCGCAATGATGTGGTCGGCCGAGTCGTAGCAAAGCTTGCCCAGCACCTCAAAAAAGCGGATCCACAGCGCGCGGAAATAGCTGATCTGCGTCACTTCGCGTTCAAACACATTGCGGTTATCGCGTATCCAGTCGCTCTGATACAGATCGATCTTGCGTTCTTTGGTGTAAATGCCGTGCTCGGATAACAACAGCGGGCGGCCGCTTTGCTGACGCAGCATAGCGCCCAGAAAGCCGGCGTAACCGGTGGAAACCGTGTGGTAAGCCCGCGCCCGCGGCAGGCCGCGCGCTAACGCCGCCAGCATCCAGATTGGCGTATGCATGGCGCGGATGGTCCAGAAATAATCGACGAACGAAGGGTCGGATGAGCGTGCGCGATATTGATCGCGGATCACCTTCCACGATTCTTCGCTGTACAGAAAATCGTCCTTGCTCAAGGTACCCGCCAGCAACTGGCCGATCATGCGGCGCACCGCATCGGGCTGGGTATCGGGGGCGTGCGGCGCCTGAAACGCGGCGTGGGCGTCGCGGACATTGGCGAACAGCGCCTTGTCCCCCGCGCGCGCAGCGGGACGCGCGTGCACGGTGCCGGGTTCTTGATCATGCAGATAATGTTCCGTCAGCCATTTGACGTTATCCGGAATGGCGTACTTCATTTCGTTGTAATCGCTGCGGCGGCTGCCCAGAAACACGATGCCAAAGGTCATGTGCGGGAACCCACGTATCATCTGGTTGACCCAGCTCGACACGCCGCCACTGACATAGGGAAACGTGCCTTCCAGCAACAGGCACACATCCACCTCGGGCGCGGTGGCCAGTTCGGCCAGCGTGCTGTTCTTCATGACGCCTTTCTCCAGTAACGCGCCACGGGCTGCAGCGTATCGTTCACGTGCAAAAAAAATGCAGGCTGTTCAGCAGCGCGCGCACCCCCTCAAAGTCGCGCTGGCGATAAGCATGTTCGGCCAGATACGGGATCAGTCGCACGATGGGAAAACCCAGCAAACTGGCCTGTTGATAGGCGTCGCGCGCCAGATCCGTTTCGCCGCGCGCAGCGTGCAGCTTGCCGCGCAGCATCCACAGATCGGCCTGATCGGGCTGCGCCGCCACGGCTTCTTCCAGATAACGCGCCGATTGCTCCAGCGCGTAGCGGCGCAGATCGCCCTGCGCCATGCCGTGGTAAATCTGTTCCCAGTACAAAAAGGCCAGCCGTTGCGCGGCGGCCGCGCGGGTATCTGCCGCAGCGTATTGCGTCAGCGCATCGTTGATCTGGGCATTGATGCGTTTTTTCTTCCTGATCCAGCATGCCGTAGGCAGCAGGCGCAGGTCTTCTTCCGGGTCGTCCAGCAAATCGCGCAACATATCGTTGGATAAGCGCTGCGGCATCGATTTGAGCGTCAGCAAGGCATTCAGGCGGATATTGCTGGGCGCCAGCGGATCAGCCAGCCGCGCGCGTACGCCGCCCACGCCATAACGCACTTCACGCTGCGCCGTGCGCAACGTGAATTCCGGCGCGGGCAGCACGCGAAAATAATCGGTGACCTCACGTCGTTCCGGCAGTTGCTGCGCCAGCGCGGCGGCAAAGGCCAGGCCGAGCGGGCCGATGGCGGGCAAGAACAGCGCCAGCGCCACCAGCAACAACAACACATGCCAACGTTCTTCTTCCCATTGCAGCAGCAGCCAGCGCCAGATCCAGCCCACCAACACCGCGCTCACCGTCACGTGCGCCACCGCCCATACCACCTGCATGCCGGGCGTTTCGGCTGCCAGCAAAGCCAGCAGCACCAGCACATCGGCCAGCGCCAGGCCCAACCACGGCAATTGGCCGATGACCGCCAGTGCGCGGCGTAAACCGCGTCTAGTTACGGTTGGCATTCAACACATCCTGTAACAGCAACCAGCCCGCTGGCTGCGACAGCTCAACGTGGCGCGTTTCGTAGCCTGCCTCAGCCAGGGTCAGCGCCAGTTGCTCGCGCAGCAAATGTTCGATACGCGCCAGATAGCCTTCCAGCGACACCAGCGTCGCCAGCGGCATCAAGGTCACCAGCAAGCGATTGCGCGTGGTGTCGATGGCCCAGACCTGGTCCAGCGCACGTTGGTGTTTGCGCACCAGTTCGAACGCGTCGCGCTGATGGCGGCCGGGATGGAAAATCTGCACCACGATCACGCTGGAAATGCCGGTCTCGCGCTGTACCCGTTGCAGATTGAATACCTCGTAGGCAAATTCACGCGGGCAATCCGGCATTACATCAAGCAAGGCGGCGGCACTGTCGCGCACCACGATTTGCTCGGTGTAATAGGCCGACAGCACTGACAGCATTTGCAGGTTGTCGTCGGTCAGGGCAAAGAAAGGCATTTGCTTGACCGCGAGCAAGCCCATCAACTGGCCCAGGCTGTTTTTTTCAGCGGCAGCGCCACCAGCAGTTTGCTGGGCGCGATATCGATGTTTTCGCTTTGCACATGGCACAGCTCGCGCCGGTCGAGCGCAAAACGGATCAGTGGATCATCCACCTGATAATCCATATCGCGGCCCACCAGCGCGACCGGGTCGGGCAGCAGCCGGTTTTTTTTGCGCGGCAAAGATCACCGCGCCTTCGAGCTGACAGAACTCGGTCATGAAATCCAGAAACGGCTGCGCCGCCGACAGGCCTTCATGCGGCGGCAGGGTGGCCAACAGATCGCGCAATTTGGCCAGCGAGTCGCGCAGCGTTTGTGGCCGGCTGATCAGGTTCTGTTCCAGCCGCTCATGCGACAAGCGCAACAAGTGATAACGCCGCGCCAGCTGGTCCATACGTTGGTCCAGATACTGGTTGAGCTCTTGCACCCGGCGCTCACGCGTGTGCCACAAGCCGCTGAACTGGCCGCCGATAATCACCAGCATCAGGCCGCCAATAAAATACGCCGCGGGGGGAATGGGTGCGTCGCCCCAGACCGGCCACGCCGCCAGCAGCACACCGCCGCTGAGCAAACCGGGCAGCACGCCATAGCGCAATGCCACCAGCAAAGGCGCCAGCCACAGCCAGGGAAAGCCGTCGTGTCGGGTAAACGCGTCATCGGGATGCACCAGCAGCGCCAGTGCCAGGCCGATCACCGGCACCAGCAAGGCTTCGACCCATTGCCACCAGGTGCGGCGGCGAATGGCATATTGGCGCCAGGGCGTTTTACTGAGCAGGGGCACTGGTGCCTCGCGCAAGCGGCAGGTCGTCAATCAATTTGCTGATGAGCTTTTGCGCCACGGCCGAGAGCGCCTCACGCGAATAACCACTCTTGCCGCCGACGCCACTCCACACCACCTGGCCGGTTTGCAGATCCCACACCATCAGGCTGACGCCCACGGCCGGTTCGCCATCGACGCCCACCTTGTAACGCCATTCATCCACGCTGCCACCGACCGCGTAGCGGATGTGCTGCGCTTGCGCCCACTGGCGCGCCGCGTCCACGGCGGCCCGGTCATCGGCGGCCAGCATGCTGTCTTTGGCCAGGCTGGACGGGTACAGCTGCAACTGGGTCAGGCCGTGTTGCACCAGCAAAGGCTCGACGATGGATTCGGCGCGCAAGCCGGCCAGTGGGGTTTCAGTGCGGTTGAGCAAGGGCAACATCGCCCATTTTT
>BBFD01000068.1 GCA_001313065.1 Silvimonas sp. JCM 19000 | reverse complement strand
CCAGCCGCAGCGCTTCGCTTCGCCTTGTGCCCGGTTGATGCGCGCCTGGCGTTCACCTTCGGACTGGTTGATCTGCGCACGCATATCGCCCTCGGATTTCTGGATGGCGGCGGTACGCTGGCCTTCCGACAGGTTGATCTGCTCCTGGCGTACGCCTTCCGACTGCGCGATGCGGCCGCGCTTTTCGCGCTCCGCCGTAATCTGCTGCTGCATGGCATGCAGAATCTCTTTGGGCGGCGTCAGGTCTTTGATTTCATAACGCAATACCTTGACGCCCCAGCTGGTGGCAGCCTCGTCCAGGGCCAGCACTACGGCGCGGTTGATATCGTCACGCTCTTCAAAAGTGCGGTCGAGTTCCAGTTTGCCGATGACCGAACGCAAGGTGGTTTGCGCCAGTTGCGAAATCGCCATCACATAGTTGGACGAGCCATACGAGGCCAGCTTGGGATCGGTTACCTGAAAATACAGAATGCCGTCGACGGTCAATTGCGTGTTATCGCGCGTAATGCAGACCTGGCTGGGCACGTCGAGCGGGATTTCCTTCAGCGTGTGCTTGTACGCCACCGCATCCACAAAAGGGATAACCAGGTTAAGGCCCGGCTGCAGCACCGAATGAAAACGGCCCATCCGTTGCACGATCCAGGCTTCTTGCTGCGGCACAACGCGAAAGGTGCGTGCCACAAAAAAAATCACGGCAATGATAAAGAGGGCTATGGCAAAAGGCATGGTGTTCCTCAAAAGCTGATGTGAGCGTGGCGCGTGCCAGCCCGCGCTGGCGTACCGGCGCGTGGGGCGTAACCACAGAGTGCGGTTTGATTGTTGTGAGGGTGGGGTAATGGCTAGCGCGGGGGCGGCAGGATATCGATCAACAGCAAGTTGCCGCGCTGCGCCACGATATACCAGGCATTGGCATCGGGCACGGCGCCACGGCTTGCTTCGGCATCCCACAAGGTGCCGCGATAGCGCACGCGGGCGTGGATCTGGTCGGTCCAGCTATCGATACTGACGCGCTGGCCGATATCAAGGTTGGGCATGGGGGCGGGCACCAGCCATGTTGGCGCCGGGTGCGCCACTGGTGCAATGCACCCACCGCAACCACCGCCGCCAGCGCGGCGCAGATAATCTGTAGCGGCGGCGACCATAGCAGCGAGGCCAAAGCGCCGGTGACCAGGCCGCAGGCCACCGCCAGCAGATACAAGGTACCGCTTAGCAGTTCCAGCCCCGCCAGTACCAGCGCGGCCACCATCCACATCATAAAAACTGACATACAGAGTGTCCTTCGTTCTGGCCTTATGACCAGGGTTCTTATTGTGTGCTGGAGATATAGATCAAGCCTGGGGTTAGCGCAAAGAAGCGGCAGATAAACTGTTGCGCCGCAGCATCAGCGGTATTTAAACGCCAAATAAAAAAGGCGCCCGCGGGCGCCTTTTATGCAAATTGGCCTGTGCCAATTACGCAGCCAGTTTTTCAATCCCGCCCATATACGGCCGCAGCGCCGTCGGCACGGTCACGCTGCCGTCGGCGTTCTGATAGTTCTCCAGCACTGCCACCAGCGTGCGACCCACCGCCAGGCCAGAGCCGTTCAGCGTGTGCAGCAGTTCTGGCTTGCCGTTTTCGTTGCGGAAACGCGCTTGCATGCGGCGGGCCTGGAAGGCCTCGCAATTAGAGCAGCTGGAAATTTCGCGATAAGTGTTTTGTGCGGGCAACCAGACTTCAAGGTCATAGGTTTTTTTTGCCGCGGAAAAACCCATATCGCCGGTGCACAAATTGACCACGCGATAAGGCAATTCCAGCTTTTGCAGAATTGCTTCGGCATGGCCGACCAATTCTTCCAAAGCAGCATATGAATTATCCGGATGTTCAATTCGCACCATTTCAACTTTATCAAATTGATGTTGGCGGATCATGCCGCGCGTATCACGCCCATAAGAACCTGCTTCGGAACGGAAACATGGCGAATGCGCGGTTAATTTGATCGGCAATTCTTCAGCTTTAACAATGCTATCGCGCACAGTATTAGTCAGCGTAATTTCGGAGGTCGAAATCAGATATTGTGCCGGGCTGTTTTCATCACCGCCTTTTTTCCACCTTGAACATATCTTCGCCAAATTTCGGCAATTGGCCGGTGCCAAACAAAACGTCGGCATTGACGATGTAAGGGGTGTAAGTTTCGGTGTAGCCATGCTGCGTGGTGTGGGTGTCGATCATGAACTGCGCCAGCGCCCGATGCAGCCGGGCAATCTGGCCACGCAGCAAGGTAAACCGGGCCCCGGACAGGCGCGCGCCGCCTTCAAAGTCCAGACCTAGCGGGCCGCCAACGTCAACGTGGTCTTTTACTTCAAACTCAAACGTACGTGGCGTGCCCCAGCGGCGCACTTCCACATTGTCTTTGTCATCCTTACCGGCCGGCGTATCCGGGTGCGGCAGATTGGGAATGGACAGCAACAGGGCGTTCAGCTTGTCTTGCAGGGCGGCCAGCGCGGTTTCGTTGGCTTTGAGCTCATCACCCAGCGTGGCCACCTGGGCCATGATGGCGGATACATCTTCACCGCGTTGCTTGGCCGCGCCGATGGACTTTGAACTGGCGTTGCGCTGGGCTTGCAGATCTTGCGTGCGGGTCTGCAGGGTTTTGCGCTCGGATTCGAGCGCGGTAAAGGTCGCCGCGTCGAACTGAAAGCCACGGGCGCCAAGGCGGGCGACGACCTGGTCGAGGTCGTTGCGGAGCAGATTGATATCGAGCATGTTTGGCCGCTGTTTAAATAATAAGAGTTTGATCGAGGTGGTATTTGCTCTGGCAAAGAGCAGCGCGCCGACGGCTAGCGCGGGCGCGTCGGGCGATTTTACCCGTTTTGCTCGCGCCACGCGGCATCGAGTTCGGCCAGATGGCGCAGCTTCTCGGCAATTTTTGCTTCCAGCCCGCGCGGCGTCGGCTCATACAGTCGGGTGCCTTCCAGTCCTTCCGGCAAATAAGTCTCACCGGCGGCGTAGGCATCGGGCTCATCGTGCGCATAGCGATAGAGCTTGCCGTAGCCCAGTTGCTTCATCAGTTTGGTGGGCGCATTGCGCAAATGCTCGGGTACCGGCCGCGATTTGTCCTTGCCGATCAAGGCGCGCGCGTTGTTGTACGCCATATAGCCGGCATTGGATTTGGGCGCGATCGCAAGGTAGATCACTGCCTGGGCCAGCGCCAGTTCGCCTTCCGGGCTTCCAAGGCGCTCATAGGTATCAGCCGCGTCCAGCGTAATGCGGGCCGCCCGCGGGTCGGCCAGTCCGATGTCTTCCCACGCCATGCGCACCAGGCGGCGTGCCAGATAGCGCGCATCAGCGCCGCCATCCAGCATCCGTGTCAGCCAGTACAAGGCTGCATCGGGATTGGAACCGCGTACTGATTTGTGTAGCGCCGAAATCTGGTCATAAAAGGCATCACCGCCTTTATCGAAGCGGCGCGCATTCAGCGACAGCGCGTCTTGCAGAAAGGCCGCATCGATGTCAGTGCGTTTGCTGGCATTGGCGGCATTGGCGCTTTGCTCAATCAGATTAAGCATGCGGCGCGCGTCGCCATCGGCATAACCGACCCAGACATTAATGGCATCGGCACTGGCCTGCAGTTGCGGAAAGCAGCCGAGTGCGCGCGTGGCCAACTGACGCAGGTCGTCGTCGCCCAAGGCTTGCAGCACGTAGACCTGGGCTCGCGACAGCAAAGCAGCGTTGACCTCAAATGAGGGGTTTTCTGTGGTCGCACCAATAAAGGTGACCAGGCCGGATTCGACAAAGGGCAAGAAGGCGTCTTGCTGTGCTTTGTTAAACCGGTGCACTTCGTCCACAAACAGCAGCGTGGCGCGGCCGCGCATGCGATTGCCTTGCGCCTCGTCCATGGCGGCCCGGATGTCTTTGACCCCGGAGAACACGGCCGAGAGCGAGATAAATTCGGCATCGAAGGCATTCGCCAGCAAGCGGGCCAGCGTGGTCTTGCCTACGCCTGGCGGCCCCCACAGGATCATCGAATGCATTTCGCCCGAGGCGATGGCCAGCGCCAGTGGCTTGCCCGCGGCCAACAGATGGCGTTGCCTACGACCTCATCGACCGTAGCGGGCCGCAGCCGCTCGGCCAGAGGCTCGTGCGGCATATCGGGCGTAAACAGATCATTGGTGGACGACATCGGCGTCTTTAGGGGGGGTGAAGTGGAACAAGCTGGCGTCCAGCTTGGGATTGCGTGTGATCTGGCTAAAGCGGATCTGCGTGGTCTGGCCAAATTTGTCGAGCAGATCCATCTGCGCGATCTGGCCGTTGGCAAAGCCGAGCCGCACTACTTCAAAGCTGCTGTCCGCGCGCTTGGGCGTGGCTTCCAGCCAGGTCATATTGTCTTTGTCAGCCAGCGTGCGCAGGGTGTAGTTCTTTTCCCAGCCGGTGTCGCCCGCCAGAATGGCGGCGGGGCTGCTTTCCAGCGCGTTGCCATATCCTTGACCGTGGCTTGTTTCAGGTCCGGGTCGTACAGCCAGACTTGTTGGCCGTCGCCGACGATCATTTGTTGATACGGCTTTTGATACTCCCAGCGGAACTTGCCCGGGATGGCAATCGCCACCGTGCCGCTGCTGTTCTGCGCTTTGCCTTTGCCGGTAACGGTCTGGTTGAACTGCGCCTGCAGCGAATGCGTGTTGGCCAGAAACTGTTTGAGGTCAGCATTGGCATCGGCCTGGGCAAATGCAGCAACGCCGGCAAAAAAACCAGGGCGCTAGCGGTAATCAGAATTCGAGTCATTGAGTGTTCTTCTGGTGACAGTCTGTAAACAAAGACCGGCTTGCAACGAATGCGTTCTCCAAAAAAAAGAAAAAAAGCCCCACCATCGGCGGGGCTTTTGCTGCTAGCGCTGATTACTGAGCGGCAGGCTGGGTCACTTCGTGAACGCCTTGCACGTCGATTTCAACGCGACGATCCGGAGCCAGACACTCGATCAGTTTCTTACGCGGCTTGACCTTGGCGCAAGAATCGCCAGTTACCGGATCAGCCTTGCCCTTGGATTGAGCGTCAACCTTGTCAGCCGGTGCGCCCTTGCTCACCAGGTAGTCAGCAACGGACTTGGCACGACGATAGCCCAGGTCGAAGTTGTACTTCTCGCTACCGATACGGTCGGTGTAGCCAACCACAACGGCTTTGCCTTCCTTCGGATCCAGGTCTTTCACTTGTTCGTACAGCTTGTCCAGCGCGTCCTTGCCTTCAGGCTTCAGGGTGGACTTGTTGAATTCGAACAGCACGTCAGCCTTCAGCGTGAAGTGCTTGGTCACGGTAACAGGGACCGGAGCCGGTGCCGGAGCAGGGGCAGGGGCCGGAGCCGGTGCCGGAGCAGCAACAGGCTCAACGTAACCTGCACAACCTTTCACAGCTTTGTCTTTGGACCACGTGCCGGTTTGCCAGCATTCGCCAATACCATTCTTCACAACGCCTTCAGGGTTGGCGTCATTTACGTTGGTGCTATTGGTCAGGTATGCATCAGTTGCAGCGAAAGCGGAAGCGGAAAAAAACCGAGTGCCGCAACTACGGCGAGACTCGTCATCGTTTGCTTGAGCGACAGCATAGTTTTTTCTCCTGGTTGAATATCGTTCGTTTGAGATGATTTATATGGTGGTACAGATGTTATTGGGTATAACCAACATACCCTGGATGTCAAGTTGTTCTTCTTTCCAAACACCTTGCGCATTTTAGTGGTTTAACTTAAACGCAGGCAAATAAAAAAACACTGTGAACTTTTGCCGCCTCCGCGTTGAAATTGGTCTACCTGGCGCGACATGTTAAACTCCCGCACATGTCACGGCCTGCTTATGCAGGCTGTCCACCTGATCCGGTCCGCAAGGGCCACAACGCCAGATCGAATCCAGGAAGATGTCCGAACAGCCTAGCTTTGCCAAAGAAACCCTACCCGTCAGCCTCGAAGAGAAATGCGCCGGTCCTATCTTGATTACGCCATGAGCGTCATCGTTGGCCGCGCCCTTCCTGATGTGCGTGACGGCCTGAAACCGGTCCATCGTCGCATCTTGTTTGCGATGCATGAAAGCAACAACGTCTGGAACAGACCTTACGTCAAATGCGCCCGCGTCATCGGTGAGGTACTGGGTAAGTACCACCCGCACGGTGACTCCGCCGCGTATGAAGCCCTGGTGCGTATGGCCCAGGACTTCTCGCTGCGCTACACGTTGATTGACGGGCAAGGCAACTTTGGTTCGATTGATGGTGACATGGCCGCGGCATATCGATATACCGAATGCCGTCTGGAAAAGTTGTCAGCGGAACTCTTAGCCGATATCGATAAAGAGACCGTCGATTTCACGCCCAACTATGACGAAAAAAAAGAACTTGAGCCGAGCGTATTGCCGACCCGGGTTCCTAATCTATTGATTAATGGTTCGTCGGGTATTGCGGTCGGTATGGCCACCAATATTCCGCCGCATAACCTGAATGAAGTCATCGACGCCAGCCTCAAACTGCTGCACGAGCCTGAGACCACGGTCGACGACATCATCGACATCATTCCCGCGCCTGACTTCCCCACCGCCGGCATCATCTATGGCGTGCATGGCGTGCGCGAAGGCTATCGCACCGGCCGTGGCCGCGTGGTGATGCGCGCCCGTACCCACTTTGAAGACATCGCCCGCAGTGCCGATCGCCAGGCCATCATCGTGGATGAATTGCCCTACCAGGTGAACAAGGCGCGTCTGCTCGAGCGTATTGGCGAACTGGTGCGCGAAAAGACCATTGAGGGCATCAGCGAAATCCGCGACGAATCCGACAAGTCGGGGATGCGCGTGGTAATCGAACTCAAGCGCGGCGAAGTGCCTGAGGTGGTACTGAACAATCTGTACAAGCAGACCCAGCTGCAAGACAGCTTCGGTATCAATATGGTGGCGCTGGTCGATGGCCAGCCGCGTTTGTTGAATATCAAGCAAGTGCTGGAAAGCTTCCTCAAACACCGGCGCGAAGTGGTTACCCGGCGCACCGTGTTTGAACTGCGCAAGGCGCGTGAGCGTGGCCATATTCTGGAAGGCCTGGCCGTTGCGCTGTCCAACGTCGACGAAATCATCGAGCTGATCAAGGCCGCGCCGACCCCGGCCGAAGCCAAGACCGGCCTGATGGAGCGTTTGTGGCGGTCCAGCCTGGTCGAAGACATGCTGGCGCGCACTGATATCGGTGCCTCGCGTCCGGATGGTCTGGGCGAAGAATTCGGCATGACTGCCGAGGGCTATCGTCTGTCCGACGCTCAGGCGCAAGCAATTCTGGAGCTGCGTCTGCAGCGCCTGACCGGTCTGGAACAAGACAAGATCGTCGCTGAATATAAAGAAGTGATGGAACGTATTCTTGATCTGCTCGACATCCTGGCCAAGCCGGCCCGGGTAACGCAAATCATCGAAAACGAACTGGTCGAAGTGAAGGCCAACTTTGGCGACGCGCGCAAATCCGAAATCATTACGCACGCCGAAGATCTGTGTCTGGAAGACCTGATCACGCCGCAAGACATGGTGGTGACGCTGACCCACAGCGGCTATATGAAGGCGACCTCCACCGAGGAGTATCGCGCGCAGCGTCGTGGTGGCCGTGGCAAGCAGGCGGCAGCGACAAAAGAAGACGATTTCATCGACAATCTGTTCGTAGCGAACACCCACGATTACATCTTAAGCTTCTCCTCACGCGGTCGGGTTTACTGGCTGAAAGTGTATGAGGTGCCGCAAGGCGGCCGTAACAGCCGTGGCAAGCCGATCAATAATCTGTTGCCGCTGGAAGATGGCGAGAAGATCAACGCCATTCTGCCGGTGAAGGAATTCCGTGAAGACCAGTATGTCTTTATGGCGACGGCCGATGGCACGGTGAAGAAGACCTCGCTGACTGATTTCTCGCGTCCGATGAAGCGCGGCATTATCGCCATCAATCTGGACGAAGGTAACAACCTGATCGGTGTGGCGCTGACGTCCGGCAACGATCAGGTCATGTTGTTCTCCGATGGCGGCAAGTCGGTGCGCTTTACCGAAACCGATGTGCGCCCGATGGGCCGTAACGCCGGCGGTGTGCGCGGCATGATGTTGGGCGAAGGCCAGAAAGTGATATCGCTGCTGGTTGCCAACGATGACGCACAGCAGGTGTTGGCGGCAACCGAGAAGGGTTACGGCAAGCGCACGCCGGTGGGCGAATATCGCCTGACCAGCCGTGGCACGCAGGGTGTAATTGCCATCGATACCGGCGAGCGTAACGGCAAACTGGTTGCGGCAACCCTGGTCACCGAGAGCGATGACGTGATGTTGATTACCACCGGCGGCGTGCTGATCCGCACCAAGGTGGCCGAGATACGCGAAACCGGTCGAGCCGCGCAAGGCGTACGCCTGATCAACCTGGATGAGGCGAAGCATTGTCCGGCCTGGAAAAAAAAGTGGTCGAAACCGGTGACGACGACGAAGAAGTGATCGAAGGCGAAGAGGGTGGTAGCGACAGCACCGCCGCGGCTGCTGACGATGCCGCACCGGCAGCACCGGCCGCTGATGATGCATCGGATGCTGACGAAGGCCCGCAAGACGAAGTATAAAAAATCACGGAGAGCGGCACGCATGAACAGCCTTTGGTTGCCTGTAGAAAACCCGGTGTTTTTTTTGAGCAGTTGCAGCAGTGGTTCATGCGTTGCCGCATTGCCGTGCGCTCGGCATGCGTTTTGCCAGTGCCGAGCGCGGTCGTGCCACGCTCGAGCTGCCGTTCAGCGACAAGCTGATCGGCAATCCCGATACCCGTGTGATCCACGGTGGCGTGGTCACTTCGCTGATCGATACCTGCAGCGGTACAGCCATCTATACCCTGCTGGGCGGGCCGGAACCGCTGGCCACGCTTGATCTGCGCATCGACTATCTGCGCCCGGCCCGGCCGGACGCGCCACTGTATTGCATGGCCGAATGCTACCGCCTGACCGACAATGTGGCGTTCACGCGGGCGACGGCGTATCAGGATGATCCTCAGAAGCCCGTGGCCCACAGCGTGGCGACGTTTGCCCGCGGCATGGACCCGAAAAGCAAGGCGGCCGCATGAGTACATTGCATCCGGTACACAGCATAGAAGACCTGGTCTGCGCCATCGCCGCGATTCCGTATGCCTCTTTATTAGGCATGCAGGTGCGCGATGAAGCCGGTCAGCCCATGTTTTTTTCTGCCGTATGCCGAACACAATATCGGCAACACCTTGTTGCCAGCGCTGCATGGCGGCGTCATCGGCGGGTTTCTCGAAAACGCCGCCGTACTGCATTTGATGTGGGCGCGAGAAGCCGAAGGCATTCCGCGTGTGATCGACTTTTCGATCGATTATTTGCGTAGCGGCAAGCCGCAAGATTTGTACTGTCGCTGCGATATCGTGCGCCAGGGCAAGCGCATCGCCAATGTGCTGATGACCGCGTGGCAAGAAGACGCGGCCCGGCCGGTGGCGCAAGCCCGTGCGCACTTTCTGCTGGCCTGAGGGCCACGCACCCGACACATCGTGCGCCGCTGCGGCGGCCGCGTTTTCCACTGCGTAACCAGCAAGGATGATCATGTCCCAGATCTATAACTTCAGCTCCGGCCCCGCGGTACTACCGCGTGAAGTTCTGCAGACCGTGCAGGCCGAATTGACCGACTGGCACGGTTCCGGCATGTGTGTCATGGAGATGAGTCATCGCGGTAAAGAATTTACCCAGATCATCCACGAGGCCGAAGCCGATCTGCGCAAGCTGCTGAATGTACCCGCCAACTATCGCGTGTTGTTTTTGCAAGGCGGCGCGCATTTTAACTTCGGCATGGTGCCACTCAATCTGTCGACTGAGGTTCGACGGCCGATTACGTCGATACCGGGCACTGGTCGCGCATTGCCATCAAAGAAGCGCGCCGTTACGCCAATGTCAATGTGGTCACCAGCAACGAAGATCGTGGCAGCACTTATGTGCCGGACGAAGCCAGCTGGAAGCGTTCGGCCAGCGCGGCATATCTGCATTACTGCTCCAACGAAACCATCGGTGGCGTCGAGTTTCCGTTTGTGCCCGCCAGCACCTTTGAGGGCAAAGACATTCCGCTGGTGTGCGACATGTCGTCCAACATCCTGAGCCGTCCGCTCGATATCAGCAAATTTGGCGTGATCTACGCGGGTGCGCAAAAGAACATCGGACCGTCGGGCCTGACGCTGGCCATTATCCGCGAAGACCTGCTGGGCCATGCGCGCCCGGGCACGCCGACCATGCTGGATTACCAGGTGCATGCGGCGGCCGATTCGCTCTATAACACCCCACCCACCTTCGGCATTTATGTGGCCGGGCTGGTGTTTAAATGGCTGTTGTCGAATGGCGGCGTGGCCGCGATGGAAGCGCGCAATATCGAGAAGGCGGCGTTGTTATACGAAGTGATTTCGGCCTCCAATGAGTTCTATCGCTGCCCGGTAGAAAAACCATTCCGTTCACGCATGAACGTGCCGTTCTTCCTGCACGATGACGCGCTCAACGCGGCCTTCCTTGAAGGTGCGCAAGCGCACGGTCTGTTGCAACTGAAGGGCCATCGCGCGGTGGGCGGTATGCGCGCCTCCATCTACAACGCCATGCCATTTGAGGGCGTCAAAACCCTGGCAGAATATATGCGTGAATTCGCGCGTTCGCACTGAACGCGCCAGTCAGACCTGATAACACATGAATACTGGAGAAGGCATGTCGGATGACTTGCTGAAGGCGCATCGCGACGCAATCGATGCGATCGACGCCGAAATGTTGAAAATGCTGAACCAACGTGCCGAGCACGCCCGCACCATCGGTGAAATCAAAGGCGGTGGCGTGGTGTACCGGCCGAGCGCGAAGCGCAGGTGCTGGCACGCATCAAGCAGCTCAACCAGGGCCCGCTGTCGGACGAGACTGCCGCCAAGCTGTTTCGCGAAGTGATGTCGGCGTGTCTGGCGCTGGAGCGCCCGCTGACCATTGCTTATCTGGGCCCGGAAGGCACGTTTAGCCAGGCGGCATCGATCAAGCATTTCGGCCACGCCGCGCACACGCAAGCGTGTACTTCGATTGATGAAGCTTTCCGCGTGGTGGAAAGCGGCTCGGCCGATTATGTAGTGGCGCCGGTCGAAAACTCGACCGAGGGTGCCGTCGGCCGCACGCTGGATTTGATGGTGACCTCGCCGCTGCATATCTGTGGCGAGGTGGTGCTGCGTATTCATCACCATTTGCTGCGCAGCCAGCCCGGCGTCGCGGGCATTTTTGCGCGTGTATTCGCATGCGCAAAGCCTGGCGCAATGCCATGAATGGCTGAACAAGAATCTGCCCGCGGGCGTGGAGCGGATTTCGGTCTCCAGCAACGCCGAAGCCGCACGGCTGGCGTCGCGCGAACAATAGTGCCGCGATTGCCGGTGATGCCGCTGCCGAGCGTTTCTCGCTGCAACGGCTGGCGGAGAATATCGAAGACGAACCAATAACACCACGCGTTTTCTGGTGCTGGGCCGGCAACAGACCGGGCCGTCGGGCAAGGATCGCACGTCGCTGGTGATCTCGGCACCCAATCGTCCCGGTGCACTGCATTCGCTGGTCGAGCCGCTGGCCCGTAATGGCGTGTCGATGAGCAAGTTTGAATCGCGCCCCAGCCGTACCGGTTTGTGGGAATACGTATTTTTTGTCGACATCGAAGGTCACGCCAGCGAGCCGCACGTCATGGCCGCGCTGGAAGAACTGCGCGGCGTTGCTGCGTTTGTCAAAGTGCTGGGTTCTTACCCCCAAGCGGTGATCTGAAGTCGTGTTGGAGTCGTTATGAAGTCAGTGGTTGTTTTTTTGTGGTTCGCGCCACGGAGAGAAGCCGCAATACGCCGAAGCCGCACATGCGCTCGGCATCCAGTTGGCGCAACGCGGTTTGACGCTGATTTACGGCGGCGGCCGCGTCGGCCTGATGGGCGAAGTTGCGCTGGCGCATTGCACGCGGGCGGCAAGGTGGTGGGCGTGATCCCGAGTTTTATGAGCGAACGCGAACTGGCGTTGCGCGAATGCACCGAGCTGATCGAAGTCGATTCGATGCACACGCGCAAAGCGCGTATGGCGCAATTGGCGGATGCGTTTATCGCATTGCCCGGTGGTTTCGGGACTTTTGACGAATTGTTCGAGATCCTGACCTGGTCGCAAATCGGCCTGCATGGCAAACCGGTTGGCATCCTCAATACCGCCGGATACTACGACGGCCTGCGCCAGTTTCTGGGCACCACGGTCAGCGAGGGATTTGTGCGTGCCGGTGAGTTCTCCAAGCTGCAATTCGCCGATACGCCGACGGCCATCCTCGACAAACTGGCCGCCACGCCAGCCCTGCCTGGGCGCTGGGAAAAGGCGGATCTGGTCAACAAGACCTGAGCGGTGCGGCGCAGCCGCCTGCATGAATCAATAGCAATCAGAACTGGAAAAAACGTATGTCTCTGCGTGAACTTGCCCCTGAATACATCCGCGCCATTGCGCCTTATCAAATCGGTAAACCCATTAGCGAACTGGCGCGCGAAACCGGCATTGCCGAGGCGGATATCGTCAAGCTGGCGTCCAATGAGAACCCGCTGGGGCTGAGCCCGAAGGCGCATGCGGCGATCGAGCAAGCCTTGGCCGAGCTGGCGCGCTATCCGGATGGCAACGGTTTTGATCTGAAGGCCAGGATTGCGCAGAAATATAACGTTGGCCTTGATCAGATCGTGCTGGGCAACGGCTCCAATGACATTCTCGAACTGGTCTCACATGCATTTTTTGACCACGCAGGATTCGTCCGTCTATTCGCAATACAGCTTTGCCTGCTATCCGCTGGCGGTGCAAGCGGCCGGTGCGCGCCATATCGCGGTGAAGGCAGTTGAATATGGTCACGACTTGCCCGCCATGCTGGCCGCGATTGCGCCGGATACCAAGGTGGTGTGGATTGCCAACCCGAACAATCCAACCGGCACCTATGTGCGCCCGGGCGATTTGATCGAGTTTCTGGAAGCCTGCCCGGCCAACGTCATCGTGGTGCTGGATGAGGCGTATACCGAATTTCTGCCGCCGGAAAAGCGCACAGACACGCTGGCCTGGGTCAAGCGCTTTCCCAACCTGGTGGTGGTGCGGACTTTTTTTTCCAAAGCATACGGCCTCGCCGGTTTGCGCGTGGGCTTTGCCCTGACCAGCCCGGAAGTCGCCGACATTCTCAACCGTGTGCGCCAGCCGTTTAACGTCAATAGCCTGGCGCAAGCGGCAGCCTGCGCAGCGCTGGATGATGTGGAGTTTCTGGAGCAATCGCGCCGCGTGAACGAGGCCGGGATGAAACAACTGACCGAGGCTTTTGTGCGACTCGGCCTGGCGTTTATCCCGAGCTATGGCAACTTCGTGACTTTCCATTGCGGCGACGCGGCGGCACTGAACCAGTTTCTGCTGAACAAAGGCGTGATCGTGCGTCCGATTGCGGGCTACGGTTTGCCGGACAGCCTGCGGGTATCGATTGGATTGCCGGAAGAAAACGCACGCTTTATTGCTGCGCTGGAGCAAGCGCTGGGCGACTGAACCCGCCGCCAGCAAACAGAGTACGGGCCGTCACTGCTTTATGCGGTCGCGGCCCGATTTCTTTGCGCCTGGCGCAGGTTGTCGAAGGTGTACACGGCAAGCGCGATCCAGATGATGGCGAAGCCAAAGAAACGTTGCTCATCAAACGGCTCATGCCAGAGCAGCGTGCCGAGGATAAACTGCACGGTCGGCGCAAGGTATTGCAACAAGCCCAGTGTACTGAGCGGGATGCGCTTGGCGCCGAGGGCAAACAGCAGCAGCGGGATGGCCGTAACCGGGCCCGCCAGCACCAACAAGGCCTGCAGGCTGAGCGGCGCATTGAGCATCATGCTATGGCCCTGCACGGCCAGCACGGCCAGCCAGATCAAGGCAAACGGAAACAGCACCAGTGTTTCCAGGGTCAGCCCTTCCAGTGCGCCTACCGGATTGGTTTTGCGCAGCAAGCCATAAATGCCAAAGGTGCAGGCCAGGCCCAGCGAAATCCACGGCAGCGTGCCCGCCTGCCAGGTCAGCCAGAACACGCCTGCCGCCGCAATCGCCACCGCCAGCCATTGCCCCGCCCGCAGGCGTTCGCGCAATACCAGCACCCCCAACAAAACATTCACCAGCGGCGTAATGAAATAACCGAGGCTCGCGTCGATAACGCGGTTATTGGCGACTGCCCAGATGTAGATAAACCAGTTGGCCGAGAGAAACAGCGCGGTGCAGGCAATGCGCGGCATCAAGCCCGGTTGCGCCAGCGCCGGTTTCAGCCATGACCACTGCTTGCGTAGGGCCAGTACGATGCCGAGGAAGACCAGCGACCACGCGATGCGGCACATCAATACTTCAGCGGGCGATACGCCTTGCAAGGCTTTGAGATAGAGCGGCAGCAGGCCCCACAGCAGATAGGCGAGGGCGGCAAAGGCAACGCCAGATTGCATGGCTGGATACCGGGAAAAGAACAAGGCCGCCGATGATACCTGGCGGCCTGATCTGTGCAAAGTCTGCGTAATGCCAGGCGGGGGCCATGCGCATTACGCGATACGTTGGGCGTGGGGGCTTAATCTGCGCCGAGCAAGCCAGCCGCAGCCAGTTCACGGATACGGCGCACCGTGTCTATGTCGCTTCTTGATAAGCCGACTTTACATAGGACGCGTAGTAGGCGTCTTCGGCCGCTTCCGAGCCCGGCGTGGCGGTTTCGGGCAGGCTGGTGCGGTAGATAAAACGCACAAACAAATGCAAGGGCTCGGGTTGCTCCAGCCGCATGGTGAGCACGCCGCCGTTATGCTGATCATTGGGCTGCGTGTCATAAATGATTTCGCGGCCCGTATCCCATTCGATGTGATCGCGGATATTGAGCTTGCCGAGGGCAAATTCGCGCACCAGAAAATCATCACCGCGTTCCATGATTTCCAGTTCGCTGATGTCTTCCTGAAAATCTTGCGGCTTTTCAGCGCGCCACATCAGCCGCGCCAGACTTGCGCAGGCGTTAACGTGGTCAGCATCGGGTTGTTGGGGTCGTTGATTTCGACCAGATGTTCAAAGATCAAAGCGGTGACTCCTGTTCAACATGGCTGACTAGATCGGGGCAAAACCCGCTAACCCAATCCGGCAAACAAAAAAACAGGGCCGTAACGGCCCCGTTTTTAGCGAACACATCGGCTTAACGATGACGGCCGTGGGTACGGCGCGGCTGGTCAAACCACGTCGACACCGGGGTGTTTTCGTTGCTCAGCGGCTGGGCATCGCCACGCCGGATGGCTTCACGCAGCGAGGCGTCCACCTTGGGTGCGGCATTACCGTTGCCATTGCCATTGCCACCGCGGGCGCCACCGGCATTACTGCGCGGTTGACCGGTGCCACTGCCCTGACCTGCACGGCC
>BBFD01000067.1 GCA_001313065.1 Silvimonas sp. JCM 19000 | reverse complement strand
CGACACACGATCAAGGTGTCCACTTCTGCGCGCGCACTGGCACGCTGGATGGCGGCGACAATCTCGCCGGCCGCGCCGCGCCTTGTACCGCGCACGGATACAAAATAACCGGCAGGCCCGGCATACGGCGGCCCAGCGTGGTCAGCACATCGCGCAAGGCCGCCGCGCGCGGCGAGGTGACTATGCCGATGGCGCGCGGAAACGCAGGAATGGCGCGTTTACGTTCGGCGGCAAACAAGCTCTAGCTGCAGTCGGGCTTTGAGCTTTTCAAACGCTTCAAACAAAGCGCCCAGACCGGCCGGGCGCATGGCTTCGACGGTCAACTGAAAGTCGCCGCGCGCTTCGTATAAAGACACCACCGCCCGCAGCTCGACGTGCATGCCTTCACGCGGCTCAAAGTCGATCAGCGCGGCGCGGTTGCGGAACATCACGCAACGCACCTGGCATTGGCGTCCTTGAGGCTGAAATAGCAATGACCCGACCCATAGCGCTTGAAGCCGGAGATTTCGCCACTCACCCACAACACGGGTAAGGAACCTTCCAGCAACTCGCGTACCGTTCTGTTCAATTCGGTAACGGTCACTACAACATTTGAGAGACTTGACAAATTGCGTAACACGCCTTGGAAACTCCGAATAATCCACAAAACCCAAGCCGATCAAGGCTGGCGGCCAGATTGCGGGTTGTAGTTCACATAATGATTGCAAGTTGTTGATTTTAAACAACTCTTGCGAATGCCTAATTTGCAGGCAATTCGACCCGAAGCCAGTATTCGCGGGCAATCGGGGGTGCCGGCGACAGCTTGTTCACAAAGTTATCCACAGGATATGTGGGTAATGCCAAAAAAAAGCCCGACACGGCGGGGAGTTACCGTTTGTCCTACACGTGTTGTCAGTAAGTGGAACTAACTGGCAGTCAACCCACTCAGCATCCGCCCCGTTACCTGTCCTGTATCTTTGCCGTCAGTCCGTCCGTATTTGTCTTACGTCCGTGCAGCAATTCAACGCTTCACGCCCACAGTCATTCCGGCTAAAGTTACGCGACTTCATCTGGCGCCGCCCAGCCCTGCATTGTAGCGGGCTGCAGGGCAGTGCTGGTTCTTCCGCTCAAACAGGAAAACGTGCCGGTCCAGGCCGCACAAACAGGGATATTTATGCTCGAGATCATTCAGGCTGCTGGTTGGCCGATCTACTTGATCATTGTTGCTTCGATCGTGGCACTGACCATCATCATCGAACGCCTGCTGAGCCTGCGTAAATCGCTGGTATTGCCCGAAGGCCTGTTGGCCAGGACGGTGCAGGAATACCGCACCAGCGGCGTGAACGCCGAAATGATTTCACGCGTCAGCGCCACCAGCCCGCTGGGCAAAGTACTGGCCGCTGGCCTCAAGAACGTGAAAAGCTCGCGCGAGATCATGAAAGAGTCGATTGAAGAAGTCGGCAGCGTGGTTACGCATGAACTCGAACGTTATCTGTCGGCGCTGGGCACCATCGCCGCCATCACGCCGCTGCTGGGCCTGTTTGGCACCGTCATCGGCATGATCGAAATCTTTGGCGCGCAATCGCCGGCCAGCGGTTCCAACCCGGCTGCGCTGGCGCATGGGATTTCGGTGGCACTGTACAACACCGCCTGCGGCATTATGGTGGCCGTGCCCAGCCTGATGTTCTATCGCTATTTCCGCACCCGCGTGGACGGTTACCTGGTCGAGATGGAGCAACAAGCCATCAAGCTGGTTGAAGTCGTGCACGGTGCACGCGATATGGGCAAATAAGCGGCCAGGAGCCAGGTATGAATTTCCGCAAAAGACAACGGCGTGAAGAACCCGAAATCAACTTTGTTCCATTGATCGACGTCATGCTGGTGATTTTGATTTTTTGTAATGGCAACGACGACGTATTCGAAATTTGCCGAACTCAAAATCAATCTGCCCACCGCCAATGCCGAAAAAAACCGGCGGACAGCCAGCCGCAAAGCATTAACGTGGCGGTGGCGGCCAATGGCCAGTACAGCATCAACAACCAACTGACTGGATTTACCACGGTGGATGACTTTGCGCTGCAGCTGCGCAAGGCCGCGGGTGGTAATGCGGATCCGATGGTGGTGATAGACGCGGACGCGCAGTCGACGCATCAAAGCGTGGTCAATGTGATGGAAGCAGCGCGGCTGGCCGGCTATGGCAAGCTGACTTTTGCCACCCAGAGCCAGACCGGCAAATAAGCGCGGCATGATAGACGAACAGCGCCCGACCGGGTTTGCAGACCGGTTACAGCGTGCATGGTACAAACCCGGCCTGTCAGGCTGGGTTTTGCTTTTTTTGTGCCGCTCACTTTGCTGTACGCCGGCATCAGCGCGCTGCGTCGGCGCCTGTATCGCTGGCGCGTGTTCAGCAGCGCGCGGCTGCCAGTGACTACGGTAGTGGTCGGCAATCTGAGCGTGGGCGGCAGCGGCAAAACGCCGCTGACCTTGTTCCTGGCGCAGCAATTGCTGCGCCACGGCTACCGGCCCGGCATTATCAGCCGCGGCTACGGCGGTATCGCCACCATTCCCACCGCAGTGCATCCCTATAGCAATCCGACCGACGTCGGCGATGAGCCGGTGCTGATGGCGCAAGGCAGCGGCGTGCCGGTGTTTGTTGCGCGCAAGCGTGCAGACGCCGGCAAGGCGCTGTTGCAGGCGCATCCAGAGGTCAATGTGTTGTTATGCGACGACGGTCTGCAGCATTACGCTTTGCAACGCGATATCGAGTTGTGTGTGATCGATGCTGCACGCGGTCTGGGCAATGGCTGGCTATTGCCGTCCGGGCCGTTGCGGGAAAGCCGGGCGCGGCTGGCGGACGTGGGCGCGGTGGTGGTCAATGGCGGCACCGCCGCAGACTGGCATCAACGCAGCTTGGCATGCAGTTGCAGCCGGGCGCGTTTCAGGCTTAAGCCAGCCGGGGCGTCGTTTTAGCGCAGAAGAACTGGCCGCCTCCGGCCCGCTGCATGCGGTGTGCGGCATTGGCAATCCGGCCCGGTTTTTTTGCCACGCTGCTGGGCCTGGGGCTACGCTTTACACCGCATGCAATGCCGGACCATCACAGCTATCAGTTGTCCGATCTGCCGCTGACGGCTGATCCTGGTCACCGCCAAAGACGCGGTCAAACTCGCGGCACTGCCCGGAATTGCGGCGGTCGATGCTAGAATCCGGGTTTTGCCTGTGCATGCACAGGTCGATGCCGGTCTGATCGACTGGCTCACGGCACGAATCGACGAGGTCAATAATGGACGCCAAACTGCTTGAAATTCTGGTTTGCCCGCTGTGCAAAGGCCCGCTGGTCTATGACAAAACCCGGCTGGAGCTGATCTGCAAAGGCGACCGCCTGGCATACCCGATCCGCGACGGCATCCCCACCATGCTGGAAAGCGAAGCGCGCGAATTGCCCGCCGATGAGGAAGTCCGCGCGTGAGTTATGTGGCCCTGATTCCGGCGCGTATGCGCTCGACACGGCTGCCGGACAAACCGCTGGCCGATATCGCCGGCAAGCCCATGATCGTGCGGGTGGCCGAGCGGGTGGCCCAGGCCGGTGCCAGCCGTGCCGTGGTGGCGACCGACGATATCCGCATCCTGGAAGCGGTTAAAGCCGCTGGCCACGAAGCCATCATGACGCGCGCCGACCATCCGTCCGGCACGGATCGCCTGGCCGAAGCCGCCGATATTCTGCAGTTGGCCGACGACACCATCGTCATTAATGTGCAGGGCGATGAACCGCTGATCGATCCCGTCTTGCTGGATGATGTGGCCGCCATGTTGCGCGCCGACACGGCTTTGCCGATGGCCACGGCCTGCCATCCGCTGACCGACCCGCAAGACTTTTTTTTCAATCCGAACGTGGTGAAGGTAGTGCTGGATAAAAAAAACCAGCGCGCCTTGTACTTCAGCCGGGCGCCGGTGGCGTGGGCACGCGATGCTTTTGCGCAGGGCCGCAATGTGTTGCCCGACGATTTTTTTTGCCGTTACGCCATATCGGTTTGTACGGTTATCGCGCCGGTTTCTTGCGTATTTACAACCAGTTGGCACCATCGCCGCTGGAGCATTGGGAGGCGCTGGAACAATTGCGCGTGCTATGGCATGGTTACGCCATCGGCGTGCATGTTGCACCGCACGCACCGGCCCCCGGTGTCGATACCCTCGAAGACCTGGAACGGGTCCGCGCGCTATACGCGTAGGCCCCGACGACTTTGCCGCTTCAGACTTCCGTATGCGGATCGGCCACTGGCACGATCCGCCCGCACGCCATCACGACAGGGCAAGGCGAGAGGTCTGATCTGAACCAGATAATCCACTTACAAACAGGGAATACACGATGCGATTGATTCTGCTTGGCGCTCCGGGCGCTGGTAAGGGCACCCAAGCCACCTTTATCAAAGAAAAAAATTCAATATCCCGCAAATTTCCACCGGCGACATGCTGCGCGCTGCGGTCAAGGCGGGCACCCCGCTGGGCCTCGAAGCCAAATCCATCATGGATGCAGGCGGCCTGGTACGCGACGACATCATTATCGGTCTGGTCAAAGAACGGATTACCCAGGCCGACTGTGCCAACGGTTTTTTTGTTTGACGGTTTTCCGCGCACCATTCCGCAAGCCGAAGCCATGAAAGAAGCGGGCGTAGATATCGACTTTGTGGTCGAAATCGATGTGCCGGATTCCAGCATCGTGGAACGCATGGCCGGCCGCCGGGTACACGTGGCTTCGGGCCGCACTTATCACGTCAAGTTCAATCCGCCCAAGGTGGATGGTCAGGACGATGAGACCGGCGAAGCGCTGATCCAGCGTGAAGACGACAAAGAAGAAACCGTCAAAAAAAGCGCCTGGATGTCTATCACGAGCAAACAGAAGTGCTGGTGGGCTACTACGGCAAGCTGGCCGCCAGTGGCGACGCCAAGGCTCCGAAATACATCAAGGTGAACGGCGTGGGCGACGTTAACGTCGTGCGCGACAGCATTTTTGCGCAACTGGGCGCCTGAGCGTTCGGGCTGCCATCGGACGCAAAAAAACCCCGCTACGGCGGGGTTTTTTTTATGGGCGGCAGGGTCCGTGGCTTATTCCAGAATGCCCGGGTCCAGATGTGCCACATCGCCCCAGCTCAGCAAACGGAAATGACCGTCTTCAAAGCTCAAGCGGTTGATGCTGGCGTTCAGCAAGGCATGTCCGCGCGGCACTTCCAGGCCGATGCCGGTGGCGGCGCGATATGCGCAATCCAGAATGCCACCGTGCGCCACCACCAGAATTTGCTGGTCCGGATGCTTGCTGGCCAGGCGGCTTAATACATCCAGCGTGCGTGCGGAAAACTGCACCAGCTTTCGCCATCGGGAATCTGAAAATCCGGGGTGCGGGCTTTGATATGCGCATAACCGTCCGGATCTTGCTCGGCAATCTGCTCACGCGTCAGACCTTCGTATATGCCGTAATTGCGTTCGCGCAATTGCGGATCGAGTTCCATGGCCA
Source organism: Silvimonas sp. JCM 19000 (assembly GCA_001313065.1). Next base: position 9,951 of record BBFD01000067.1, on the reverse strand, counting down.
GCCCGATCGCATGGCTACCTGGCTGCGCAGTCTGGCGCGCCCGGGCCAGATCGCTGACGTAGAGCGCGGCAAAATGCGCTTGCTCATTGTCTTTTTTTGAGCTGGCGCCCCAGCAGCTCGGCTTGTTCCAGCCCGGTTTCATTCAAGGAATATCGGTATGGCCCTGCATGCGGCCGATGGCGTTCCAGGCGGTTTCGCCGTGGCGGATCAGCCAGAGGGTTGTTGCGGTCATCGATGGCTCCTGCGGCAAACGAAAAGGGCCGCCGTGGGGCGACCCTCATGCAGCGTAGCAAGTGCAAGCCGTTACGTCATCCTCGCATCTTGCCGGGCTACGTCATCCTGCAGGATTAACGCGGCACCACGTTGACCGAAACCGGCAGCTTGTCGCCCGGTTGTTGCGGCAATTGCGTTACAAAGGTGTGGCCTTTGTATTCGTAGGTCACTTGATATCCGGTGACCTGGTCTTGCCATTGTTCAACGTTGCGACATTTGCGTACATCTTGTTGCTGTACTTCGCCTTGCTGGCCGCTGGTAGCGACTTTATCGCCCAGCATGGCGCCACCAATGGCACCGGCTACGGTGGCGGCGGTATTGCCGCGACCGCCACCCACCTGGTGGCCCAGCAGACCACCGGCAACGCCGCCGATGATGGAGCCGGCAATGCCATTACCGTTGCTGGATTGGGTTTGCACCTGCTGGGTTTCGGTCCAGCATTCCTGGCGCGGCACGTTAACGCGTTGCACGATGGCGGTGGAGCTCACCACGCGTGCGGTGTCCGGGTACGATTCGGCAAATACACCGCTTGCGGAAGCAGCAATCAGTGTGGCAATAACAGCGAATTGGGCTTTCATGGTTTTATCCCCTTGTAGTGGAATGCACAGGCATTAAAACGCATCATGGTTTACGCCGCTGACATAATATTCACGTTTTGACACTCTGTTACGCCATGTCATATATGGCACGTTAACCGGCGCACAATGGCGCCGTAAACAATGCCATTCGCATAGTAGAGTCAGACGTCTGCCATTTGACCCATCGGTTTAATTCCTGCCCGTCACGCCGGATTAAAAAAAGGGATGCCGCAGCATCCCTTGTATTTGCAGGCGTAATTTGCCTGGCGCCAATCAGATTTCTTCGTACAAGGGCAAAGTCAGGAATTCAGCAAATTCGTCGCTGGTGCTCATCGCCTCAAAGATTTGCGCAGCGCGCGCATACGGTGTGCGCTGGAATACGGCGTCGCCATGCTCGGCGCGAATTGCTTCCAGCACCGGCGGGATCATGGCGCGCACCATCTCGGCGGTGACTTTGCGGCCATCGTCCAGCACGCCCTTGTCCGAGCGTATCCATTGCCACACCTGGCTGCGGCTGATCTCGGCAGTCGCCGCGTCTTCCATCAGATTATGGATAGCACGCAGCCATTGCCCGCCAGCCACGAACCCAGATACTGGATGCCCACATCAATATTCATGCGCAAGCCCGCTTCGGTAATGGGCTGTTCCGGCTGGAAATTGAGCAGATCGGCTGCCTGGGTGTTGACGTCGGGGCGCTGTTTGTCGATCTGGTTGGGACGATCGCCCAGCACTTTCACCCATTCTTCCATCGCCAACGCGACCAGCCCCGGGTGGGCCACCCACCCGCCGTCAAAGCCATCACCAGCGTCGCGCGTTTTATCGGCCCGCACCGCAGCGAGCGCTTTCTCATTGGCTTGCGGATCATTCTTGATCGGGATGAGTGCGCTCATGCCGCCGATCGCAGGCGCATTACGCTTGTGGCAGGTTTTGACCAGGTTAAGCGCATAGGCCCGCATAAACGGCACATTCATGGTGATCTGCGCGCGATTGGCCAGACAAAACGATTTGTCAGTCTTGAACTTCTTGATGCAGCTGAAGATGTAATCCCAGCGGCCCGCATTCAGGCCGGCCGAATGCTCGCGCAATTCGTAGAGGATTTCATCCATTTCAAAGGCGGCGAGGATGGTTTCGACCAGCACGGTGGCTTTGATGCTGCCTTGCGGAATGCCGACTTCTTGCTGGGCCAGCACAAAGATGTCGTTCCACAAGCGGGCTTCGAGATGCGATTCCATTTTCGGCAGATAAAAAAATACGGCCCCGTGCCCCGTGCCAACTGGGCTTTGGCGTTATGAAACAAGAACAAGGCAAAGTCGAATATCCCGCCCGATACCCGCTGGCCATCCACCGTCAGGTGTTTTCATCCAGATGCCAACCGCGCGGACGCACAATCAGCGTCGCAATTTTTTCATTCAGCCGATATTCCTTGCCGGCTTCATTGCGGAAGGCCAGTTCGCGACGGACTGCGGCCTTTAGATTGATCTGCCTTGAATCTGGTTATCCCAATTCGGCGTATTTGAATCTTCGAAATCGGTCATATAACTGTCCGCGCCCGAATTCAGCGCGTTGATAATCATCTTGCGCTCGACCGGGCCGGTGATTTCCACACGGCGGCACGCCAGATCAGCCGGCAGTGGCGCGATGCTCCAATCGCCTTCGCGGATGGCACGCGTATCGGGCAGAAAATCGGGCCGCTTACCCGCATCAAGTTCTTGCTGGCGTTGTACCCGGCGCGCCAGCAATTCCTGGCGCCGGCTTTCAAAAGCCCGATGCAGCGTGGCCACCAGCGCTAGCGCTTCGGGCGTCAGGATTTCGGCAAATTCGGCGGAGAGCGGGGCGTGCAATACAAGGCCTTGGGGCAGGGTAGTCATGCGGGCGTTCCTGGCGGTGTGGTCGGAATGTTGACGCGCGATCAAACGGGCGCGACGGCGAATGAGAGCCAGTTTAATATCGTGCGCAGTGGCTAAATATCGCCATAAAGCCACAACATCTTTTACTAAACAGTAGGTAATGCCAACGTGGATGTGCTGAAGCAACTGGAGACCTTTGTCGCGGTGGTGCAGGCCGGATCGCTGTCGGCCGCAGCACGCCAGCAAGATCTGGTACCGGCCGTGATCGGGCGACGGCTGGATGCGCTGGAAGAACGTCTGGGCACACGCTTGCTGTTACGCACCACCCGCAGCCTGACGCTCACGCAAGAAGGCAGCGCGTTTTTTGAAGATGCGCAACGCATACTGGCCGAGCTGGAAGACGCCGAATCGGCGGTGGCCTCGGGCGCGAGTCGGGTACGCGGCCATTTGCGCATCAGCGCTCCGGCGGGCTTCGGGCGCAAACATGTGGCACCCCACCTGGCGCGCTTTCAGCAACAGCATCCAGAATTGACCGTCACGCTTGATCTGTCGGACCGTCTGGTGGACCTGAGCAGTGAGCGCGTCGATTGCGCGATCCGCATCAGCGATCTGGCCGATTCCTCGCTGGTGGCAGTGCGCCTGGCCAATAACCGCCGGGTAGTGGTGGCCGCGCCCGCCTACCTGGCCGTACACGGCATCCCCAAATCGCCGGAAGATCTGGCGCGGTTTCAGTGTTTATCGCTAGGGGCCAGCCAGGCGCGCGGCTGGACCTTCAAGGTAAACGGCGAGCTGGTCAACTGGAAGGTCAACGGCACACTGGCCTGCAACGATGGCGCCGTATTGCACGAGTGGGCATTGCAAGGTTACGGCCTGGCGTGGCGCTCCTTGTGGGAGGTCAAAGATGATTTGATCGAAGGCCGGCTGGTCACGGTGCTGGACGCGTGGTCATCGCCGGAATATCCGGTGTATGCCGTGATGCCACAGCGCAAGTTCATGCCTCAACGCGTGCGCCATTTTATTGAATTTCTGAAAGCCGCTTACGCAGAGCCCGCGTACTGGGCTGATGCAAACGTTTGTTTGCGCCAGTTCAGGGCGTGAAACCGCTGTCATTGCGCCGCACGTCGCCTGGCCCCCCGTCAGAGCGCGTCAGGCAGCCGGACGGCAACATCGGCGTCAAGTCTGCGGATTAAGCTGCACGCCACTAACCCCCGGTCACAGAGGGTCAGTCAGGGAGCCGTCTTGATTGAGGCAAGCCAAATGAGTGAAGTTGTTCCGCGGTTATCGGCGTACACGCATTACATAGGGCTGTTGGCAGCGGTGATCGTGCCAGCGGTGCTGCTGTTCAGCGTGGTGTCGGTGTTAGTAAAAGTGCAGTTGATGCGCTTGGGTATCAGCCGGGAAAGCAGCATGGCCCTGGCCGATGTGGCGACATTCAGTACCTTGTCGCTACTCTGCAGCCTGTTTTTTCTGGCGCGAGGTGTGGCGACATTCATTACTGACGTGGGGCGTGATGTTTCGCCCGGTGTGTGTCGGCATGATTTTTTAATTTTTTATTTTGGACTGGCCATCGTTACGCGGCTGGTTACCGATCAGGTCTGGCATATGCAAACGGGGCTGGCTATCGGCACGGCTTTTGCCCTGTGCGCCCTGGTCTCCAGCGTCCTGGGCTGGACGTTGCTGCATCTGCGCCCCCACGGCTATGCCGCGGTGGTGTGATCTGCAGATATATATAAAGCGGGCCATGCCCCGCCGCACAAGTTAGCGCCCATTACTACAAACACGTAACCGGAGGAACTGGATGTCGGATCTAGTCAAACTGTGGGGCCGCAAAAAAACTCGTCCAATGTGCAGCGAGTACTCTGGTTGCTCGCCGAGCTGGACGTGGCTTACGAACGCGTCGACATCGGTGGCGCGTTTGGCGGGCTGGATACCCCGGCCTATCGCGCGCTGAACCCATACGGCCGTATTCCGGCCTTGCAGCACGGCGACGTCGCCGTGTGGGAATCCCACAGCATTTTGCGTTATCTGGCATCCACCTTCGGTCATCCCCGATTCTGGCCCGCCGCACCCGCACAACGGGCTGCGGCGGATAGCTGGCTGGATTGGTCACTCAGCACCTTGCAACCCGCCTTCGGTGATCTGTTCAGCGTGTTTTACCGGACGCCGCTGGCCAGGCAAAACCCGGCCGCCATCGACCAGGCCATCTCCCGCCTTAACCCGCTGTGCCAGTTTATCGACGCACAACTGGCCGATCGCCCTTATCTGGCAGGCGAGCATCTAACGCTGGCCGAGTTTGGCGCCGGCGTGACGCTACATCGCTACTTGCACCTTGATATTGCCAAACCGGACCTGCCCCATCTGCGGGCCTGGTACCAACGTCTGTTGCAACGCCCGGGCTATGCGCAGCATGTGGCGGTGACGTTTGAGGAATTGCGCGGCTAGGCCACCACCAGATCAATCTTGCCGGTGCCGTCTTCATTGCGGGCCGGCTCGATCACGATCTGTGCGTCGTAGCCAGTTGCGTCAGGCAATCCAGCAAGCGCATTTCGCTCAGGCTGCGAAACTGGCCCTTGAGGATGTTGTTAAGCCGGGCTTCGCTAAAGCCCAGCAATTCCGCTGCCCTGCGCCGCGACAGGCCCTGGCGCTGGATTACATCCGATAACACCACCACCAGCCGCGCTTGATCAGCATGGCGCGGGTTTCGCGCATGCCAAGTGCTGCGTAAATGTTCATATAGCCAGAACTGACGTCGCTCATATCTGCTCTCCGCAATAACGATAATCTGCCGAGATCAGATACCTCCCTCTGTCGCAACGATTTGATGCAGCGCAAAAAAAACCGGCCCCGCGTATCAGTTGCGGGGCCGGCTCTACTGCGCAGGTCGTGCCTTGTGCTTAATGGAACTGTTCTTCTTCCGTCGAACCCTTCAGCGCGGTGGTTGAAGACTGACCTTGCTGTATGGTCTGGGTCACCGCATCAAAGTAGCCAGTACCCACTTCGCGCTGATGCTTGACCGCGGTAAAGCCACGATCAGCCGCCGCGAATTCGGCCTGCTGCAATTCAACAAAGGCGCTCATGCCGCTGCGGGCGTAGCCGTGCGCCAGGTTGAACATGCCGTAGTTCAGCGAATGGAAGCCCGCCAGGGTAATGAACTGGAAGGCGTAACCCAGTTTGCCCAGCTCGGCCTGGAAGGTGGCGATGGTGGCGTCGTCCAGGTTTTTTTCTTCCAGTTAAACGACGGCGAGCAGTTATACGCGAGCAGTTTGCCCGGGAATTTGGCGTGGATGGCTTCGGCAAATTTGCGCGCATATTCCAGATCCGGCTTGCCGGTTTCGCACCAGATCAGATCGCAATAGGGCGCGTAGGCCAGGCCGCGGCTGATGGCTTGTTCGAGGCCGGCTTTGGTCTTGAAGAAGCCTTCCGGCGTGCGTTCGCCGGTGCAGAACGGTTGGTCGTTGGCGTCGACATCGCTGGTCAGCAAGTCAGCGGCTTCAGCGTCGGTACGTGCGATCAGCACGGTGGGGACGCCCATCACATCAGCGGCCAGACGTGCGGCCACCAGTTTTTTTTCCACCGCTTCGCGCGTCGGCACCAGCACTTTGCCGCCCATATGGCCGCATTTTTTTAACGCTGGCCAACTGGTCTTCAAAGTGCACGCCGGACGCGCCGGCTTCGATCATGCCTTCATCAGTTCAAAGGCATTCAGCACGCCGCCAAAACCGGCTTCGGCATCGGCCACAATCGGGGCAAACCAGTCCAGGCTATCGTCGCCTTCGGAATGCGAAATCTGGTCAGCGCGCTGCAGGGTGTTGTTGATGCGACGCACTACTTGCGGCACCGAGTTCGCTGGGTACAGCGACTGGTCCGGATACATTTCGCTGCCGAGGTTGGCGTCTGCGGCGACTTGCCACCCCGACAGATAAATCGCTTTCAGGCCCGCTTTGACTTGTTGCATGGCCTGGTTGCCGGTCAACGCGCCCAGCGCATTGATGTACGGCGTTTCATGGAGCAGTTTCCATAGCTTGGTCGCGCCGGTGTGGGCGAACGTGTGCTGCACTTGTAGTGAGCCACGCAGTCTTTCAACATCTGCGGCCGTGTAGGGGCGCTGAATGCCTTTCCAGCGCGGGTTTTCCCGCCATTCCTGTTCCAGTTGTGCAATGCGTTGTTCACGTGTGGTCATGGCGTACTCCCGCGTTAAATATGGGCTAGATGGGCGTTTAAGCCCGATCTGGATCTCTCCAGGGCAAGTTGAGCGCGTTGATATTGCGCTGCAGCAAACAATGTAGTCGGAATAAAAAAATGCTACATATCGGGGAAATCACTTACAGCGCGGTTTCAAATAAATGCGTGGTGCGCTTACATGGCGGCTAACACGGTTTAGCCCGCGTTTCGGGAAACTACCGCATGTCGCACAGGTGCAACGCAGCGTTGCTTCTCGCTAAAATGCGCGACGATTTTTTTTCCAATAAAGGTCTGCGTAATGCCGCAGACCTGGAGCAAGCAGTGGTTTTTTTCGCAATGTGCAGAAACCACGATGGTGTGGGCAGCTTGCAGACCGGCGGGCTGCGAGATGTCCATGCCAGCGTGGTTCTCCCGCAATACCCTTGAAAAGAGTGGGGGGATCCCCATTTCGCTTGCATCGCAATGGAGGTATGTAATGTCGGCCGAGAACCAAAACCAGCAACCCCAGCAAGACCTGCAGCACGAGCAAGGCGTCGAAGTGCAAGAACCGCAAGTCATTGCCGAAGACGGGCAAGAACTTGAAGTCAACCTCGAAGCCCTGCTGGCCGAACTGGATAAAGCCCGTGCGGATGTGCTTTATGTCCGCGCCGAGGCTGAAAACATTCGCCGCCGTGCTGCCGAAGACAATGAAAAGACCCGCAAATTTGCGATCGAACGTTTTGCGCGTGAACTGCTGGCCGTCAAGGATTCGCTCGAAATGGCCCTGCTGGACCAATCGGGCAATATTGAAAATCTGAAGGTGGGCGTCGATCTGACGCAAAAGCAGTTGATTGCCGCATTTGAAAAGTTTGATCTGGCTGAGATCAACCCGGTGGGCGAAAAAACTCGACCCCAACAAGCATCAAGCCATTTCGGTGGTGCCGTCCGAACAAGACGCCAACACCGTGGTGCAAGTGATGCAGAAAGGCTATGAGTTGTCCGGCCGTGTGATCCGCCCGGCGATGGTTGTGGTCGCCGCACCTAAATAAGTATTTGACTGGCCAGTTTGTGGTGGCAGCAGGCGAGAAACAGCAGGAAATAGTCCGTCGCTATCGTTTCTCTTGAAAAGCCCTATGACATCCCCACTTGCTCACCAGGGTTATTGAACAAGTAGCGTGTAGAGCGTGTTCGCTCTGCCGCGCAACAATAGTTAGAGGATTGATTACTATGGCAAAAAATGATTGGTATTGACTTGGGCACGACCAACTCGTGCGTGGCTGTGATCGAGAACGGCCAACCCAAGGTGATTGAAAACTCGGAAGGCGCTCGCACCACCCCGTCGATCATTGCTTATCTGGATAACGACGACACCCTGGTGGGTGCCCCGGCCAAGCGCCAGGCGGTGACCAACCCGCGCAATACGCTGTACGCGGTAAAGCGCCTGATCGGCCGCAAGTTTGAAGAAAAAAAAGAAGTTCAGAAAGACATCGACCTGATGCCTTACTCCATCGTCAAAGCCGACAACGGCGATGCATGGGTAGAAGTGCACGGCCGCAAGATGGCCCCGCCGCAAATCTCGGCCGACGTGCTGCGCAAGATGAAGCAGACCGCCGAAGATTATCTGGGCGAAGAAGTGACCGAAGCGTGATTACCGTACCGGCTTACTTTAACGACAGCCAACGCCAGGCCACCAAAGACGCGGGCCGTATTGCCGGTCTGGACGTCAAGCGCATCATTAACGAGCCGACTGCCGCCGCACTGGCGTTTGGTCTGGACAAGAACGAAAAGGGCGATCGCAAGATTGCCGTGTATGACCTGGGCGGCGGTACGTTCGATATTTCGATTATCGAAATTGCCGATGTGGATGGCGACAAGCAGTTTGAAGTGCTGGCCACCAACGGCGATACCTTCCTGGGCGGTGAAGACTTTGACCAACGCATCATCGATTACATCATTGCCGAATTCCAGAAAGACACCGGCATCAATCTGAAGCAAGACGTGATGGCGCTGCAGCGTCTGAAAGAAGCTGCGGAAAAGGCCAAGATCGAACTGTCTAGCAGCGCGCAGACCGAAGTAAACCTGCCGTACGTGACGATGGATGCCACCGGCCCGAAACACTTGACGCTGAAAATCACCCGCGCCAAGTTCGAAAGCCTGGTCGACGAACTGATCGAGCGTTCGATCGAGCCGTGCCGCGTAGCACTGAAAGACGCTGGCCTGAAAGTCACCGACATCGATGACGTGATCATGGTCGGCGGCCAGACCCGTATGCCGAAGGTGCTGGAACGCGTCAAAGAGTTCTTTGGCAAAGACCCGCGTCGTGACGTGAACCCGGATGAAGCCGTGGCCGTAGGTGCTGCCATTCAGGGCGCCGTGCTGTCGGGCGATCGTAAAGACGTGTTGCTGCTGGATGTGTCGCCGCTGAGCCTGGGTATCGAAACCCTGGGTAGCGTGATGACCAAGCTGATCCAGAAAAACACCACGATTCCGACCAAGGCATCGCAAGTGTTCTCGACCGCGGACGACAACCAGAGCGCCGTCACCATCCACGTGCTGCAAGGTGAGCGTGAGCTGGCCAGCGCCAACAAGAGCCTGGGTCAGTTCAACCTGGAAGGCATTCCGGCTGCGCCGCGTGGCACGCCGCAGATCGAGGTGGTGTTTGACATCGATGCCAACGGCATTCTGCACGTGAGCGCCAAGGACAAGGCCACCGGCAAAGAGAACAAGATCACCATCAAGGCGAACTCGGGTCTGTCGGAAGACGAAATCCAGCGCATGGTGAAGGACGCTGAAGCGCACGCCGAAGAAGACAAGAAAGCACGCGAACTGATCGACGCACGTAACAGCGCCGAAGGCTGGTGCATCAGGTCAAGAAATCGCTGACCGACTACGGCGACAAGGTTTCGGCTGAAGAAAAAAAACCAGCATCGAAGCAGCCTGAAAGAACTGGAAGAAGTACTGGGCAGCGACGACAAGGATGCGATCGAAGCCAAGTCCAACGCGCTGATGCAAGCCAGCCACAAACTGGCCGAGCAAATGTACGCAGCACAAGGCGGTGACGCCGGTGCGGCGGCAGGCGCAGCAGGCGCGGG
>BBFD01000066.1 GCA_001313065.1 Silvimonas sp. JCM 19000 | reverse complement strand
CTTCGTCCGCGCAAATTTTTTTCCTTAGCCATTTCGCTAATTCCTTAATAGTCAGAATTTAAAGGCCCAGCGGCATGCCGCCGGGCGTCGTGATTCAATTATTTCTTGTTCGCCATGATGCGTCGGCAACGTGCTTCGGCGCTTGCGAGTAGTGCTTGAACTCCATGGAGTACGTAGCACGACCCTGCGACATCGAACGCAGCGTGGTCGAGTAACCAAACATCTCGGACAACGGCACTTCCACCTTGACCATCTTGCCGCCGGCAGGGTTGTCATCCATGCCCTGGATGATACCGCGACGGGAAGACAGATCGCCCATGATGTCGCCCATGTATTCTTCAGGCGTTTCGATTTCCACGGCCATCATCGGCTCGAGGATAACCGCACCGGCGCGACGCATTGCTTCCTTGAATGCCAGCGAGCCAGCAAGTTCAAAGGCGATTTGCGACGAATCGACATCGTGGTACGAACCGAAGGTCAGATGAACGGAAACGTCCACCACCGGGAAGCCAGCCAGCACGCCAGCCTTCAGCGTGTTCTGGATACCCTTGTCCACCGACGGGATAAATTCGCGGGGAATCGTGCCACCCTTGATTTCGTCGAAGAACTGGTAACCCTTGCCTTCGCCAGACGGTTCAACCGTGATCACGCAATGGCCGTACTGACCCTTACCACCGGACTGCTTGGCGTGCTTGCCTTCGATATCCTTCGCCACCTGGGTGATGGTTTCGCGGTAAGCAACCTGCGGCGCGCGACGTTGGCTTCAACGCCGAATTCACGCTTCATACGGTCAACCAGAATTTCCAGGTGGAGCTCGCCCATACCAGAAATAATCGTCTGACCCGATTCTTCATCGGTACGAACGCGGAACGACGGATCTTCCTTGGCCAGGCGGTTCAGGCAACGCCCATCTTTTCCTGGTCGGCCTTGGTCTTCGGTTCGACAGCAACGTGAATCACCGGATCCGGGAAGATCATGCGTTCGAGGATAATCGGGGCATCGAGCGAACACAGGGTTTCACCAGTGGTGACATCCTTCAGGCCGATCGCTGCGGCGATATCGCCCGCGTGAACTTCGTCGATTTCCTTACGATCGTTGGCGTGCATCTGCACGATACGACCGATACGTTCTTTACGGTCTTTCACCGAGTTCAGAACCGAATCACCTTGCTTGACCACGCCCGAGTAAACACGGAAGAAAGTCAGCTGACCGACATACGGGTCGTTCATCAGCTTGAATGCCAGTGCCGAGAACGGCGCGGTATCCGAAGCTTCACGCGTAGCAGGTTGCTCGCGATCATCAGTACCACCGACCGGGGGAATATCAACCGGGGACGGCAGGAATTCGATCACGGCGTCCAGCATGCGCTGTACACCCTTGTTCTTGAATGCGGTACCGCACAGCATCGGCTGGATTTCGCAAGCGATGGTACGAGTGCGGATGGCCGACACGATTTCTTCTTCGGTCAGCGTACCTTCTTCAAGGTACTTGTTCATCAGCTCTTCGTTGGCTTCAGCAGCCGACTCAACCATCTTTTCGCGCCATTCTTCAGCGACAGCTTGCAGCTCTGCCGGGATTTCGCGGTATTCAAACTTCATACCTTGCGAAGCTTCATCCCAGAAGATGGCCTGCATCTTGATCAGATCAACCACGCCTTCAAAGCCGTCTTCAGCGCCGATAGGAATAACCACCGGTACCGGGTTGGCTTTCAGACGCGTCTTCATCTGCTCGACCACGCGGAAGAAGTTGGCGCCGGAACGGTCCATCTTGTTCACGAAGGCCAGACGCGGCACTTTGTACTTGTTAGCCTGACGCCATACGGTTTCAGACTGGGGCTGCACACCACCTACCGCGCAATACACCATACATGCGCCATCCAGTACGCGCATGGAACGTTCCACCTCGATGGTGAAGTCCACGTGCCCCGGGGTGTCGATGATGTTGAAGCGGTGTTCCGGAAACTGCATACCCATACCTTTCCAGAAGGTCGTGGTTGCAGCCGAAGTAATGGTAATACCGCGCTCTTGCTCTTGCTCCATCCAGTCCATGGTGGCAGCGCCGTCGTGAACCTCACCAATCTTGTGGTTCACACCGGTGTAGAACAGGATACGCTCGGTCGTGGTGGTCTTGCCTGCATCAATGTGAGCGGAGATACCGATGTTACGGTAGCGCTCAATAGGAGTATTACGGGCCACGATGATTTCCTTAAGCGTTGTGCATTAGAAGCGGTAGTGCGCGAACGCCTTGTTCGCTTCTGCCATGCGGTGAACTTCGTCGCGCTTCTTCATCGCGCCGCCACGACCTTCCGCGGCATCAAGCAGCTCACCAGCCAGACGCAGATCCATGGACTTTTCGCCACGCTTGCGAGCCGCGTCGCGCACCCAACGCATCGCCAATGCCAAACGACGGCTGGGACGGACTTCGACAGGTACCTGATAGTTGGCACCACCGACGCGACGGCTCTTAACCTCGACGATCGGTTTCGCGTTATTGATTGCAGTCGAGAATACTTCCAGCGCGTTCTTGCCGGTCTTCTTCTCGATCTGGCCAGTGCACCGTAAATGATGCCTTCGGCCACGGACTTCTTGCCGTCAATCATGACGACGTTCATGAATTTGCTCAGTTCCTGGCTGCCGAATTTAGGATCCGGCAGAACGTCGCGTTTGGGAACTTCTCTGCGTCTTGGCATGATATTGCTTCCTTGATGTGACATTCAGTCGGGGACAATTGCTGATCCCCACGGCCATCCATAAGACGGCCACTTACTCGACGGCTTTGATGTGTGCCGCCGACCACACAGCCATTACGCCTTCGGGCGCTTGGCGCCGTACTTCGAACGGCTTTGCTTACGATCTTTAACGCCTGCGGTATCCAGGGAGCCGCGCACGGTGTGGTAACGCACACCCGGCAAATCCTTGACACGACCGCCGCGGATCAGCACAACGCTGTGCTCTTGCAGGTTGTGGCCTTCACCGCCGATGTACGAAATGACTTCGAAACCGTTGGTGAGACGTACCTTGCACACTTTACGCAGTGCGGAGTTCGGCTTTTTTTTCGGCGTTGTGGTGTACACGCGAGTGCACACGCCACGCTTTTGAGGGCAGGCTTCGAGCGCGGGAACCTTGCTCTTCACCACTTCCTTCTCGCGGCCCTTGCGGACCAGCTGATTGATAGTTGGCATTGTTAAAAAACTTCCTTGAGTTTACACACCCCTCACGGGGCCTTTTTTTCTGGCCGCCAGGCCACATGGACCGGGCCACCAAATGAAGCTAGCGACGTTCAGCAGGCTGAGCGTCGCCAGAAAAGTCGTAGATTTTAAGAAAATCAAGCGCTTGACGTCAAGCGCATTCGGCTCGGAGCCCGGGATTCCGGCTCCTGCCTGTTTTATTGGCCTTCGTCCTGACCAACGGTGGCAAATGCGGCCTCCGCTGCCAGCATTTCTGCCGACGGTGCATCCGGATTGGCCGGAGCACGTTTGCGACTGCGGTGGTATGCCAGACCGGTACCGGCCGGGATCAAACGACCCACGATCACGTTTTCCTTCAGACCGCGCAGTTCGTCGACCTTGCCCATGATGGCGGCTTCGGTCAGAACACGTGTGGTTTCCTGGAACGATGCGGCGAGATAAACGAATCGGTCGACAACGAAGCTTGGTAATACCCAGCAGGATGTTCTCGTACTGCGCCGGTTGTTTACCTTCGGCAACCATCTTGTCGTTCATGCTCAGTACTTCAGCACGTTCAACCTGTTCACCCAGGATAAAGCCGGTATCACCCGAAGCCGAAATCACCACACGACGCAGCATCTGACGCACGATTACTTCGATGTGCTTGTCGTTAATCTTCACGCCCTGCAGTCGGTAAACTTCTTGCACCTCTTGCACGATGTAACGCGCCAGCGCCTCGATACCTTGCAGACGCAGGATATCGTGCGGATCGATCGGGCCGTCGACAATGTTTTCACCGCGGTTCACGACTTGACCATCGTGCACCATCACGTGCTTGTCTTTCGGGATCAGGTATTCATGAGCCATGCCGTCCGGATCAGTAATGATCAGACGTTGCTTGCCCTTGGTGTCCTTACCGAACGACATCGTGCCGGTGATTTCCGCCAGCATGCCGGCGTCTTTCGGCGAACGCGCTTCGAACAGTTCCGCAACGCGCGGCAGACCACCGGTAATGTCGCGGGTCTTGGCGGTTTCTTGCGGAATACGCGCCAGAACTTCACCCACGCCCACAACCTGACCGTCCTTCACGGTAATGATCGAGCCTACCTGGAAGGTAATCGTTACCGAAGTATCGGTACCGGTCAGCTTCACATCGTGGCCGTTTTCATCGGTCAGTTTAACCAGCGGACGCACGCCCTTGGACGCACCCGCCTTACGCTTCGGATCGATCACGACCAGGGTCGACAGACCGGTCACATCATCCACCTGTTTAACGACGGTGGCGCCTTCTTCGACGTTCTCGAAGCGCACCTGACCGGCGTACTCGGTAATGATCGGACGGGTGTGCGGGTCCCACGTGCCCAGCACGGCGCCGGCCTTGACCGCTTCGCCATCCTTGACCATCAGCGTAGCGCCGTACGGCACCTTGTGACGTTCACGCTCACGACCGTTGTCATCCAGCACCAGCACTTCGGCCGAACGCGCGATGACCAGCTGCTCGCCCTTGGTGTTGGTCACGTAGCGCATGTTGGCGCTGTACGCGATATGACCATTGGACTTGGTCTCAACCTGGCTAGCCGCTGCTGCTCGCGATGCCGCACCACCGATGTGGAACGTACGCATGGTCAGCTGGGTACCCGGCTCACCGATCGACTGCGCCGCAATAACACCCACAGCTTCACCGGCGTTGACGCGATGACCGCGGCCCAGATCGCGGCCGTAGCACGAAGCGCACAGGCCGTAACGGGTTTCGCAAGTCAGCGGCGTGCGTACACGCACTTCGTCCACGCCCATGCGTCGATCTGATCAACTTCGTCTTCACCCAGGATGGTGCCCGCTTCGATCGCGGTTTCTTGCGAAGCCGGATCAACGATATCGACCGCAGCCACACGACCCAGAATACGGTCGCGCAGTGCTTCGATGACGTCACCGCCCTGCACCACTGCCTTCATGGTCACGCCGTACTTGGTGCCGCAATCGTCCTCGGTCACCACCAGATCTTGCGTCACGTCGACCAGACGACGGGTCAGGTAACCCGAGTTAGCGGTCTTCAACGCGGTATCGGCCAAACCCTTACGGGCACCGTGCGTCGAGTTGAAGTACTGCAGAACGGTCAGACCTTCGCGGAAGTTGGTCGTAATCGGCGTCTCGATAATCGAGCCATCCGGCTTGGCCATCAAACCCCGCATACCAGCCAGCTGGCGGATCTGCGCTGCGGAACCCCGAGCGCCCGAGTCGGCCATCATGTACAGCGAGTTGAACGACTCTTGATCAACCGTCTTGCCTTCGCCGTCGACAACCTTCTCTTTACCGAGTTGGTCCATCATCGCCTTGGCAATCTGGTCACCGGCACGGCCCCAGATATCGACCACTTTGTTGTAGCGCTCGCCTTGCGTCACCAGACCGGAGCTGTATTGCTGCTCGATCTCTTTGACTTCGGCGTTGGCTGCAGCCAGCAGTTCGACCTTCTTGGCCGGAACCAGCATGTCGTCGACGCAAATCGAGACGCCACCGCGCGTGGAATACGCAAAACCGGTGTACATCAGTTGATCGGCAAACACGACGGTGTCTTTCAGACCGCAACGACGGAACGATGCGTTGATCAGACGACCGATTTCTTTCTTCTTCAGTGCCTTGTTGATGTGGCTGAAGTCCAGGCCCTTCGGCAGGATTTCAGACAGGATGGCACGGCCGACGGTGGTATCACGACGCACCATCTGCGCTTGCCATTCACCGGCATCATCACGCACAAACTCTTTCAGACGCACCGAGATGCGGGTCTGCAGCGTGACCACTTTGTTTTCATAAGCACGATGCACTTCGCGCACGTCGGTGAACTTCATGCCTTCACCAGCCGCGTTGATCGCTTCGCGGGTCATGTAGTACAGACCCAGCACGATATCCTGCGACGGCACGATGATCGGCTCGCCGTTAGCGGGCGACAGCACGTTGTTGGAGGCCAGCATCAGCGTGCGGGCTTCCATCTGCGCTTCCAGCGACAACGGCACGTGAACAGCCATCTGGTCACCGTCAAAGTCGGCGTTGAATGCCGCGCAGACCAGCGGATGCAGCTGGATCGCCTTGCTTCAATCAGTACCGGCTCGAACGCCTGGATACCCAGACGGTGCAGCGTCGGCGCGCGGTTCAGCAGCACCGGATGCTCGCGGATGACGTCTTCCAAAATGTCCCACACCACCGCTTCTTGCGCTTCGACCATTTTCTTGGCCGCTTTGATGGTGGTGGCCAGGCCCATCACTTCCAGCTTGTGGAAAATGAACGGCTTGAACAGTTCCAGCGCCATCAGTTTCGGCAAGCCGCACTGATGCAGACGCAGGTACGGGCCCACGGTAATCACGGAACGACCCGAGTAATCGACGCGCTTACCCAGCAAGTTCTGACGGAAACGACCGCCCTTACCCTTGATCATGTCAGCCAGCGACTTCAGCGGACGCTTGTTGGCACCGGTCATTGCCTTACCGCGGCGACCGTTGTCCAGCAGCGAATCCACCGATTCTTGCAGCATGCGCTTTTCGTTACGCACGATGATGTCCGGCGCGCGCAGCTCAAGCAGACGCTTGAGACGGTTGTTCCGGTTGATCACGCGGCGATACAAGTCGTTCAGATCGGAGGTCGCGAAGCGGCCACCATCCAGCGGCACCAGCGGGCGCAGCTCAGGCGGCAGCACCGGCAGCACTTCCATCACCATCCAGTCCGGCTTGATGCCCGACTTGTGGAAGGCCTCGAGCACTTTCAGGCGCTTGGCGATCTTCTTGATCTTGGTGTCCGACGAGGTCGATTCGAGTTCTTGACGCAGGGTCGCGATCTCGTTGTCAGCGTCCAGATTGCGCAGCAGTTCACGGATGCCTTCGGCGCCCATCAACGCAACGAATTCGTCGCCGTATTCTTCAACCTTGTCGAAGTAGTCTTCTTCGGTCAGCAGTTGACCGCGTTGCAGCGGGGTCATACCCGGCTCAACCACGATGAATGCTTCGAAGTACAGCACGCGCTCGATATCGCGCAATGCGATATCCAGCACCATACCCAGGCGCGAGGGCAGGCTCTTCAGGAACCAGATGTGCGCAACCGGGCTGGCCAGCTCGATGTGGCCCATGCGTTCGCGACGAACCTTGGACAGCGTGACTTCAACGCCACACTTTTCGCAGATCACGCCGCGGTGTTTCAGACGCTTGTACTTGCCGCACAAGCATTCGTAGTCTTTGATCGGCCCGAAAATACGGGCGCAAAACAGACCGTCACGCTCAGGCTTGAACGTACGGTAGTTAATGGTCTCAGGCTTCTTCACTTCGCCATACGACCAGGAACGGATCTTCTCGGGCGAGGCCAGCCCGATCTTGATCGCGTCGAATTCTTCGTCCTGGGTGACTTGCTTGAAGAGTTCCAGTAAGCCTTTCATCTCAATCTTTCTCCTGTGAGGGTGAGGAGTCAGGTGTGAGGTACCCGCTTGCTCCAAGGCAGCGGGCACCCCTCACACCTCACATGGTCAGTTAGTTTCCAGATCGATATCGATACCGAGGGAGCGGATTTCCTTCACCAACACGTTGAAGGATTCCGGCATACCCGCATCGATGCGATGGTCACCCTTGACGATGTTCTCGTAGACCTTGGTCCGACCGTTCACATCATCCGACTTCACGGTCAGCATTTCCTGCAGCGTATAGGCGGCGCCGTAAGCTTCCAGCGCCCACACTTCCATCTCACCGAAACGTTGACCACCAAACTGCGCCTTACCACCCAACGGCTGTTGCGTTACCAGCGAGTACGGGCCAGTCGAACGCGCGTGCATCTTGTCGTCAACCAGGTGATGCAGCTTCAGGTAATGCATGACGCCAACCGAAACCTTGCGCTCAAACGGTTCGCCGGTACGGCCGTCGAACAGTTGCATCTGGGTCTTGGTGTCGTTGAAATCAAGCAGACCGGTGCGTTCGTCTTCGTCCGGGTAGGCCAGATTCAGCATTTCGTGAATCTCGCTTTCCTTGGCGCCGTCGAATACCGGGCTGGCAAACACCATCCCCTTACGCAGACCCTTGGCCAGGTTCATCACTTCAACGTCGGTGAAGTCCGAAATATCTTCGGGCTTGCCAGACGTGCCATAGATCTTGCCAATGTAGTCACGCAGTTCGGACAACTGGCGCTGTTCGTTCAGCATCTTGTCGATACGTTGGCCGATACCCTTGGCCGCCCAACCGAGGTGGACTTCCAGAATCTGACCAATGTTCATCCGCGACGGAACGCCCAGCGGGTTCAGCACGATGTCCACCGTGGTGCCATCCGCCATGTACGGCAGATCTTCCACCGGCAGAATCTTGGAAACCACACCCTTGTTACCGTGACGGCCGGCCATCTTGTCGCCCGGCTGCAGGCGACGCTTAACAGCACGTACACCTTGACCATCTTGATCACGCCCGGCGGCAGTTCATCGCCCTGGGTCAGCTTGCGCTTTTTTTATCTTCAAAGCGCAGATCGAAATCGGACTTCATTTGTGCAACGAGGTCTTTCATCGATTCAAGCTGGCGCGCAGCATCTTCGTCGGCCAGACGGATATCGAACCAGTCTTGACGCGGGGTCAGATCAGCCAGGTATTCCTTGGTGATCTCGGCACCCTTGGCCAGACGCTTCGGACCGCCGTTAACAACCTTACCGACAATCATCCGCTCGATACGTTCGAACAAGTCGTTTTCAACGATACGCAGTTGATCGTTCAAGTCGGTGCGATAGCGACGCAGTTGTTCGTCGATGATGGACTGGGCGCGCTTGTCACGCTCCACGCCTTCACGGGTGAACACTTGTACGTCGATCACGGTACCGGTCATGCCCGACGGCACGCGCAGCGACGTGTCTTTAACGTCGGAAGCTTTCTCGCCGAAGATTGCGCGCAGCAGCTTCTCTTCCGGCGTCAGCTGGGTTTCGCCTTAGGCGTCACTTTACCGACCAGCACATCACCGGCTTCGACTTCAGCACCGATGTAAACCACGCCGGACTCGTCCAGGCGGCCCAGCATGCGCTCGCTCAGGTTGGAGATATCACGGGTGATTTCTTCCGGGCCCAGCTTGGTGTCACGCGCCATCACCGACAGTTCTTCGATGTGGATCGAGGTGTAGCGATCATCTGCCACCACCTTCTCCGAGATCAGGATCGAATCCTCGAAGTTGTAGCCATTCCACGGCATGAACGCGATGGTCATGTTCTGACCCAGCGCCATTTCGCCAGATCGGTCGAAGCGCCATCCGCAATCACGTCGCCACGAGCGATACGATCACCGCGCGCAACCACCGGACGCTGGTTAATGTTGGTGTTCTGGTTGGAACGCGTGAACTTGGTCAGGTTGTAGATATCCACACCGGTTTCGCCGGCCGGAGTCTCATCATCGTTGACGCGGATCACGATACGGGTGGCATCGACAAAGTCGACCACGCCGCCACGCAGTGCCGCCACAGCGGTACCCGAATCGACCGCGCAAGTGCGCTCGATACCGGTGCCAACCATGGGCTTTTCAGCGCGCAGACACGGTACGGCCTGACGCTGCATGTTCGAACCCATCAAGGCACGGTTTGCATCATCGTGTTCCAGGAACGGAATCAGCGAAGCAGCCACGGACACGATCTGGCTCGGGGCCACGTCCATGTATTGCACGCGATCCGGCGTGGCGATGATGGTTTCACCGTGTTCACGGCAGGTGACCATGTCGTCGATCAGGGTGCCGGCATCGTCCAGCTCGGCATTAGCCTGAGCGATGACGTACTTGCCCTCTTCGATCGCGGACAGGTATTCGATTTCGTCGGTGACTTTGCTATCCACCACCTTGCGATACGGGGTCTCAAGGAAACCGTATTCGTTGGTGCGGGCGTAGCAAGACAGCGAGTTGATCAGACCAATGTTCGGACCTTCCGGCGTTTCAATCGGGCAGACGCGACCATAGTGAGTCGGGTGCACGTCACGGACTTCAAAGCCCGCGCGTTCACGCGTCAGACCGCCCGGGCCCAGTGCCGATACACGACGCTTGTGCGTGATCTCGGACAGCGGGTTGGTCTGGTCCATAAACTGCGACAGTTGCGACGAACCGAAGAATTCCTTGATCGCGGCCGAAACCGGCTTGGCATTGATCAGGTCATGCGGCATCAGGTTGTCGGATTCAGCTTGCGACAGACGTTCCTTGACCGCGCGCTCAACCCGCACCAGACCGGCGCGGAACTGGTTTTCGGCCAATTCGCCCACCGAACGTACGCGACGGTTACCGAGGTGATCGATATCGTCCACGTCGCCACGGCCGTTGCGCAGTTCAACCAGAATGCCGATCACAGCAATGATGTCGTCAACCGACAGCACGCCCACGCCTTCCAGGCCTTGCGGACCCACGCGCTCGTAGAACGCACGTTGCCAACCCGGCGCCTTCTCTTCCAGACGATCCGGATAGGCACGACGGTTGAACTTCATGCGGCCCACAGCCGATAGGTCGTAACGGTCTTCCGAGAAGAACAGACCGCGGAACAGTGCTTCGACTGCATCTTCGGTCGGCGGCTCGCCAGGACGCATCATGCGATAGATGGCCACTTTGGCGGCGTACTGATCAGCTACGTCATCGTTACGCAGGCTGGCAGCGATATACGCGCCTGGTCGATCTCGTTGATGTACAGGACACGGACTTGCGCCACGTTGGCTGATCAAACTTGATTGCCAGTTCTTCGGTGATTTCGTCGTTACCACGTGCGATCAGCTCGCCGGTTTCCGGATTGGCAACATCATGCGCGAGCACACGGCCTACCAGGAAATCGACCGGCACCGGCAGACGCTTCAGGCCAGCGGCCTGAATGTCGCGGATACCCTTGGCGGTGACACGCTTGTCTTTCTGTACCAGTACCTTGCCGTCGTCGGCAACGATGTCAAAGCGCGCAACTTCGCCCTTCAGACGTTCTGGCACCAGTTCCATGAACAGACCGTCCTTGCCCATATGGAAGGTGTCGGTGTCATAGAACTCTTTGAGGATCTGTTCCGGCGTATAGCCAGCGCCTTCAGCAGAATCGAAACCGGCATCTTGCGACGACGGTCGATCCGGAAGAACAGCAAGTCTTTAGGGTCGAATTCAAAGTCGAGCCACGAGCCGCGGTACGGAATGATCCGTGCCGAGAACAGCAGTTTGCCCGAGCTGTGGGTCTTGCCCTTGTCGTGCTCGAAGAACACGCCCGGCGAACGGTGCAACTGGGACACGATCACGCGCTCAGTGCCGTTGATCACGAACGAGCCATTACGCGTCATCAGCGGGATTTCGCCAAAGTACACGTCTTGCTCTTTGACTTCCTTGACGGTCGGCTTGGCGGCTTCGCGGTCCATGATGACCAGACGCACACGGGCGCGCAGCGGCGCAGCAAACGTAATACCGCGTTGCTGACACTCGATCACGTCAAAGGGCGGCTCGCCCAATACATAGTGGACAAACTCAAGACGCGCGTTTTCGTTGTGCGAAACGATCGGGAAAATGGACGTGAATGCGGCATGCAAGCCGATATTCTTGCGATCAGCGATCGATACACCCAGCTGGATGAACTCGTTATACGAGTCGATCTGGGTGGCCAGCAAAAAACGGAACATCAAGGACGTTCGCGCGTTTCGCAAAGCTCTTACGAATGCGTTTCTTCTCAGTGAACGAGTAATTCATACTCACAAACTCTCCATGGAGTAGGGCGCAAAAGACAAACCGCAAAGCGCCGCCCGCGGTTGGCGGGGGGAAAAAAACGGTTTCCGGTTTATCAACTGCCTGGCCCGGCGGCCAGTGTCAAACGGCGACACGATGTGAACAAACGCAAAAGGCAGGCGGATTCCTCCGCCTGCCTTTCTAAACGTCCAAGGGACGATTACTTCACCTCAGCGGTAGCGCCTGCTTCCACCAGTTTCTTCTGGATGGCTTCAGCGTCAGCCTTGGAAACGCCTTCCTTGACCGGCTTCGGTGCGCCGTCAACCAGATCCTTGGCTTCTTTCAGGCCCAGACCGGTCACTTCACGCACAACCTTGATCACGCCAACTTTCTGAGCGCCAGCGCCAGTCAGGATAACGTCGAATTCGGTCTTTTCTTCAACAGCAGCAGCAGCGGCGCCAGCCGGGCCAGCAACTGCAACAGCAGCGGCGGAAACGCCGAACTTTTCTTCGAACGCCTTAACCAGGTCGTTCAGTTCCATAACGGTCAGGGCTGCAACCGCGTCGAGGATATCTTCTTTGGACAGAGCCATTTGGTATTACTCCTGAAAATCTTTGTATGAATCGAAATCGGGTTAAACGGCTTCGGCTTCGGCAGCCGGAGCTTCCGTAGCGGGTCCGCCTTGCTTTTCTGCCAGAGCAGCCAGGGCGCGGGCAAAGCCTGCAACCGGAGCCTTCATGACGTACAGCAGCTTGGACAGCAGTTCTTCGCGGCTCGGGATCGAAGCCAGGGCAGCAACGCCCGCTGCATCCAGCACCTGACCATCATAAGAACCGGCCTTGACGACGATCTTGTCGTCTTTCTTGGCGAAGTCGTTCAGCACTTTGGCTGCAGCGACCGGGTCTGCGGACACACCGTAAACCAGCGGGCCGACCATGTGGTCAGCCAGACCGGCAAACGGGGTGCCTTCAACCGCGCGGCGTGCCAGCGTGTTCTTCAGAACGCGCAGGTATACGCCGGACTCACGAGCCTGCTTGCGCAGGCGAGTCATGCTGGCAACCTCGATCCCGCGATACTCGGCAACGACGAGCGTTTGAGCGTTGGCAATTTCTGCCGCGATCTCGGCTACGACGGCCTTCTTGTCTTCGAGATTGAGACTCAAGGTCTACCTCCATTTGCTTTGAACAGGTGCACGCGAACATGCACCTCCATTCAAACGGCGACCAGTCCATCAGGAGCACCACCCCGGCTGGGGATGGAGTAACCATGATTTATTGGGACCACCGTCTGCGCAGGGTGAACCTGATACAACCAGTTCCGGATTAAGCAGCTTGCGCCGCGCCTGCGGTCTTTGACATTCCCGGCCGGAAATCCGGCCAGGCCCAAAGTTCTTTTAGCCAGCCAGCGTAGCGGTGTCGACGCGAACGCCCACGCCCATGGTGCTGGAAACAGCCACTTTCTTCAGGTAAACACCCTTGGAAGTAGCCGGCTTGGCTTTTTTGCAGTGCATCAACCAGAGCGGTCAGGTTGGCGCGCAGATCAGCGGCTTCAAACGAAGCGCGGCCGATGGTGGCGTGCACGATACCGGCCTTGTCGGTACGGTACTGAACCTGACCGGCCTTGGCGTTCTTGACGGCCTCAGCAACGTTCGGGGTCACAGTGCCAACCTTCGGGTTAGGCATCAGCCACGCGGGCCCAGGATCTGGCCCAGTTGACCCACAACGCGCATTGCATCCGGGGAAGCAATAACCACGTCGAAGTCCAGGTTACCGGCCTTGATGGATTCAGCCAGATCTTCGAAACCGACGATCTCGGCGCCAGCAGCCTTAGCGGCTTCTGCGTTGGCACCCTGGGTGAATACAGCAACGCGAACCGACTTGCCCGTACCCTTCGGCAACACCACCGAACCACGAACAACCTGGTCGGATTTACGTGCATCGATACCGAGATTGACAGCAACGTCGATCGATTCGTTGAACTTGGCGGTAGCAGCACCCTTGACCAGGCTCAGGGCCTCATCAACAGCGTACAGCTTGTTACGATCTACAGCGGCCTTGAGGGCGGCCAGACGCTTGGAAATCTTAGCCATGTTACAGGCCCTCCACTTCAAGACCCATCGAACGAGCCGAGCCAGCCAGGATACGCACAGCGGCGTCCATGTCGGCAGCGGTCAGATCTGCTTGTTTGGTCTTCACGATTTCTTCGAGCTGAGCGCGCGTCACCTTGCCTACCTTGTCGGTATGGGGCTTCGGCGAACCCTTGGTGATGCCAGCAGCCTTCTTCAGCAGAATGGTAGCGGGCGGGCTCTTCATCACGAAGGTGAAGGACTTGTCTGCAAACGCAGTGATCACAACCGGAATCGGCAGACCCGGCTCAATGCCTTGGGTCTGGGCGTTGAACGCCTTGCAGAATTCCATGATGTTCAGACCGCGTTGGCCCAGTGCCGGACCGATAGGAGGCGACGGATTAGCCTTACCTGCGGGCACTTGCAGCTTGATATAGCCGACAACTTTCTTTGCCACGATATTTCTCCAGAATGGGTATAGCGCGGGTTACCCCGCTTCCCGAATACGCCCGAGGGCGCCACTACCGCAAACCGAGACGGCTTTAGACCTTCTCGACCTGCGAAAAAATCCACATCAACCGGCGTAGCGCGACCGAAGATCAGAACCGAAACCTTGAGGCGGCTCTTGTCGTAGTCAATGTCTTCAACAGTGGCATTGAAGTCTGCAAACGGACCATCGGTCACGCGCAACACTTCGCCCACTTCGAACAACACCTTCGGCTTCGGCTTCTCTACACCTTCCTGCATCTGATGCAGGATCGCGTCGACTTCGCGCTGCGAAATCGGCGCCGGACGGTTGCCCGAGCCACCGACAAAGCCAGTGACCTTCGGCGTCGACTTGACCATATGCCAGGTCTCGTCCGTCATTTCCATTTCAACCAGCACATAGCCCGGGAAGAATTTGCGTTCGGTCAGGGCTTTACGACCACCCTTCACTTCCATCACTTCTTCTACCGGCACCAGAATCTGGCCGAACATATGTGCAACTTCGGAACGCTCGATGCGTTCTTTCAGCGCCTTTTGCACGCTCTTCTCGAAACCGGAATAAGCGTGCACCACGTACCAACGCATAGCCATTCAAACACCCCGCCAGCGATTTTTTTTATTAACGGCCCAGGATCACACCGTAGAACAACCACGTCAGACCTGAATCGACCGCCCACATGAAAAGCGCAAGCACCCCGACAAACAGGAACACAATGCCCGTCATTTGCCAGGTTTCTTTTTTTACTCGGCCACACAACCTTCTGCGCTTCCTTGACAGAATCGCGCGCATAATCCACGAAATTCCGACCAGGCTGCGAGAACCAGATGGTGGTCGCAGCAAGCAAAAGCCCCGCAATAACAAACAATACGCGGAGTGCACCCTGATCGGCCGGCACGAGATAGAACCCGGCCACGCCCAAAGCCACCAGTACAACGGCAGCCGTCATCTTGAATTTGTCGACGCTTTCCATGAGCCTGTTTTCGGAGACCGCAAATAAAATAAAGCCGCTTCCCTGTGGAAACGGCCGCGAATCTGATTCGTGGCAGGCGAGGAGGGTTTCGAACCCCCAACCCCCGGTTTTGGAGACCGGTGCTCTACCAATTGAGCTACTCGCCTACGGGGAAAGGGCGGAATTATAATCCGACCTTTCCTTCTTTGTGAAGCCTTCTACAAA
>BBFD01000065.1 GCA_001313065.1 Silvimonas sp. JCM 19000 | reverse complement strand
AGCGGCGCGTGTTGATGCGCTTCGGGCGCCTTATGCTCGAACTGCCAACGCGCCGGATCCAGCGGCGCATCCAGCAAGGCCGGATCGATCACGCCCTTGCGCGTGCTGATCATTGCCAGCTTGGGCGGAAACAAAGCACGGCCCATTGCTTCAGCGCGATCAATCTGCTCGGCATCAGCCAGATCCACCTTGTTCAGCACCAGCACATCGGCCAACTCGATCTGATCGCGCCACGTCTCGTTGCGCGCGTAGCGTGCGTCCTCCAGATGACGCGCGTCGACCAGCGTCAGCACCGCGCGCACTTCGAAGGTCTTGGCCATGAACGGGTCACGCAGCAAATCGATAATGCCGGCGGGATGGCCGAGTCCGGACGGCTCAATCAAGATGCGATCAGGTCGCCGCCCTTGTACCAGCTTGTTCAGATTCACGCGCAGCATCGGGCTGGTGGTGCAGCAAATGCAGCCGCCGGGCACCTCGGCCACCTGCAAGCCGTCACCCGCCACTGACAAAGTGGCGCCATCAATCCCCACTTCGCCAAATTCATTCACCACCACGGCCCAGAACTCGTCGGCAGGCTTGCCTGCCAATAAATTGGCCACCGCCGTGGTCTTGCCCACGCCGAGAAAACCGGTGATCAGATTGACCGGGATACGTGCTGTGCTGGTTTCACTCATGCTTCGGGCGCCTTTTTTTTGTGTGGGCGCTTTTTTGGCGTCGTCGGTGTGAAGTTGCTGCATCGCGGTTTCCATATCGCCAGCCAGCATATGCTGCAGCAGGTTCTGCGCCCGCACCATCGCGCCGTCGATAAGTTCTTGTTCTTCTTTGCGCGGCGGCTTCAACACAAAGTTGACCACCTCATTCCGATCGCCCGGATGACCGATGCCAAGCGCAGGCGCCAGAAATTGGGGGTCGATAGATGGGCCTGGATATCCTTAAGGCCGTTGTGGCCGCCATTGCCGCCGCCGAGTTTGAGCTTGGCCTGGCCCGCGGGAATATCGAGTTCGTCGTGCACTACCAGAATTTCATCCGGCAGCACGCGGTAGAACTGTGCCAGCGCTACCACCGATAAACCGCTGCGGTTCATAAAGGTCTGCGGCTCCAGCAACCACACATCTTTGCCATGCAGCCGTGCCTTGCCCACCAGACCATGAAATTTGCTTTCGTGGCGCAAGCTGGCACCGCCTTCACGCGCCAGTTCGTCAATCCACCAGAAGCCGGCATTGTGCCGGGTTGCTGCGTATTCGGCGCCCGGATTACCCAGGCCCACGATCAGTTTGATAGCCATAGCTGAAGCTTGTTTGCGCAAAGCGCCATCATACCGCCCCCATCGCAGCGGGTCAGCGCAGCAATACGTTTACGCGGATGCCGCGCATAAAAAAAACGGCCAGATCAATCTGGCCGTCTTCTCAACAATCAATCAGCAAAGCTGAACGATTATTCGCCCTTGGCAGCGTTCAGGTTGGCAATTGCCAAATCTTCGCCACGTACCAGGGACATCAGCTCAACGCCTTCCGGCAGCTTGAGGTCGGACAAGTGAACCGAGTTGTTGCCGTTACCCAGCACGCTCAGATCAACGTCGATGAACTCAGGAATGCTGGTTGCAGCGGAGCGCACCAGAACTTCGTTCAGCACGTGGCTGATCGAGCCGCCGTCGAGCTTGACGCCCGGAGCAACGTCGCCGTTGATAAAGTGCAGCGGAACGCGCACTTCAACGCTGGTGTTGGCATCAACGCGTTGGAAGTCAACGTGCAGAACCAGCTGGCGGAACGGGTGGTATTGCACCGAGCGCAGCAGGGCCTGTTCGGTATCGCCGCCTTCCACTTCGATCTTGACGATCGAGGTGTGGAACGCTTCTTCCTTCAGGGTGTACCACATGCTGTTGTGATCCAGTTCGATCACAACGGGGGCCTTGCCGCCACCGTAAACAATACCGGGCAGCTTGCCGGCTTTACGCAGGCGGCGGCTCGCACCGGTACCCTGCGCTGCGCGACTTTGGGCTTTGATTTCGAAAGACATGGTTAGAACTCCATTTCACTATGTACCCGTGCCGCCCGCGACCAGAACGACACAGGATTCGAGGGACGATTCCCTCAAATTCGGGTTAAAACCGTCATTGGTTTAAATGACGAGAGGCGAGCACAGGCTCGCCTCGGTTAAATCTTGTTGCCCGATCAGCTCGGGGCTTAATCCACAAACAGCGAAGAAACCGATTCTTCGTTGTTGATGCGGCGCATGGTTTCTGCCAGCAAACCGGCAATAGAAACTACACGGATGCGATCAGAATGACGCGCGGCTTCCGACAACGGAATCGTGTCGGTGACCACCACTTCATCCAGCTCGGATTGCACAATCCGTTCGACCGCTGCACCTGAGAACACCGCGTGGGTGGCATAGGCAATCACGCGGGCGGCACCGTGCGCCTTGAGCGCTTGTGCGGCTTTGACCAGCGTGTTGGCGGTATCGATCATGTCATCGATGATCACGCAGGTACGGCCGGAAACATCACCGATGATGTGCATGACTTCGGCACATTGGCCTTGGGACGACGCTTGTCGATAATCGCCATATCCACGGTCAGTTGCTTGGCCATGGCGCGGGCACGCAATACGCCGCCGACGTCAGGGCTGACCACCATCAAACCTTCGTGGTTCTTGGCGCGGATATCGGCCAGCAGAACCGGCGTGGAATAGATGTTATCCACCGGAATATCAAAGAAGCCCTGGATCTGGTCGGCGTGCACATCTACCGTCAACACGCGATCCACACCCGCCACCTGCAGCATGTTGGCCACCACTTTGGCCGAGATAGGCACACGCGCAGAACGCGGACGGCGATCCTGGCGGGCATAACCAAAGTAGGGGATAGCGGCGGTGATACGACCGGCCGAAGCGCGCTTGAGCGAATCGACCATCAACATCATTTCCATGATGTTGTCGTTGGTGGGCACGCAGGTGGATTGCAGAACGAAGACGTCACGGCCCCGGACGTTTTCCAGCAGTTCGACAGTCACTTCACCATCAGAGAAACGCCCAACCGTGGCACGGCCCAGCGAGATATCGAGATGATTAACGACGCTTTCGGCAAGCTTGGGATTAGCGTTGCCAGTAAATACCATGAGGCTGTCGTAAGCCATTTGCGTGCCTTGAAAAAAACGAAAAGCGTGTAACCTGAGTACACGCTTTTCTATCTTCGAAACTGGCAGGGGAAGAAGGATTCGAACCTTCGCATGTCGGAATCAAAATCCGATGCCTTAACCAACTTGGCGACTCCCCTATTGAACCTGCTTCTTAACGATCCGAAGCAAATTCACGTAACTGATGCTGCTTGACTGACCTTACTGAATAACCGGTCATGTCATCAGGAAGCCGGGATATTACACGATCCGCATCGCCTTGTGAAGCACATCTTGTGAACACGCAGCTTCCTGATCCAGTCATCCGCGCAACACCAAACTGGCTCAGCCAGGCAAGGTATTCAGCAATCAGCGGATGCTGACCCAGCGCTACCGCTTGCAGATCATTCCTGCAGTCGATGTCGTTGAGGCCGCGCATTTTGACTAAGGGCGTATCCCTTGTCAAGCGTTCATCTTTAAAAAATTGCCGGGGTCGAAACGTGCACCGGTGGATGCAGTACCACATAGGCGCAATCGGGGGTTTCGATTTCCTGCATCTGCTCGCCCACGCCTTCCACAAAGGCGTTGCGGCCAAAGATAAAGAACGGCACATCGGCGCCCAGCCGCAATCCCAGCTCCATCAAGACCTTACGTGACAGATCCAGGCCCCATAGCCGATTGAGCGCCAGCATGACCGTCGCCGCATCCGAGCTGCCGCCGCCCAGCCCCCCCCCCATGGGAATACGCTTGTCGACGCGGATATCCACACCTTTGGCCACGCCCGAATGAGTTTGTAACAAACGCGCCGCGCGCACCGTCAGATCGGTTTCTGGCGGCACATCGGGCAAAGGATTGTGGTGCACGATCTGCGTGTCGTCGCGCAGCCGCAAGTGGATGGTGTCGGCCAGATCAATCAGCTGAAACACCGATTGCAGCAAGTGATAGCCATCATCGCGACGGCCCACCACGTGCAAAAAACAGATTGAGTTTGGCGGGCGCCGGATAGGCTTGCCAGCCTTTAGATACAGAATTGCTCACGATTTACTGCCATTGCCAGTCAGTCACTACGATGGTCACGGTGACCGTCGCCCGCGTTGCTTCGATGCGCTTGGGCAGCGGGCCAAAGCTACCGGCATCGACATGCCCCGAAGTATCGATAGACCAACCCGCCTGTTCGATATGGCGGCCCTGCTCGGTATCGCGTACCGCGGCAGGGGAAGACGGATCGGCCTTGCCCTGGATCCAGTAGCGCAAACCGCCCGCGGGCAGTTCCCAGCCGGTACGCGCTTTCAGCAGATCATCGGGCGTGGCGGCTACGGTTTCTTTGCCGGCCTGGTCACGCAAGCGCGCCGTTTTGCCGTCAAAGGTCAGCTCCGCCACGGTATTGCCCAAGGGGCTGGATAAATCCAGTTGCGCCTGCTTGCCGTCGTCGCGCCAGCTAAAGTTGGCCAGATTGTTCTCGGACGGCAGTTTGACCGCCACCCGCCCCGTCGCCACCAGCTCACCGGCTGAACGTGGCGGAGCCGGTGGTGTGGCGCAAGCGGCCAACAGCGCCGCCGCGACGCCAGCCAGCGCAAACGTGCGCAATGCTGTGCGGGTCATTGCGTCACCGTCTTGCTGATTTCAATCACGCTTTCATTGGTCGGATCGAGTTTCTGCGCGGTCGCCAGCACTTTGCGTGCTTCCGATTTATCGCCGTTGTGCCACAGCACCGCCGCCAGATGCGCGCCGATTTCGGCATCAGGCATCGCCACAAAAGCTTTGCCCAGCAAATCTTTGGCTTCGTCATAGCGCCCCTGGCGATAGCGCAGCCAGCCCAGGCTATCCTGGATAACCGGGTTATCCGGTTCTTTGGCGATGGCTTTTTTTCCAGATAGCCGTTGGCTTCGTCGAGGCGATCAGTGCGGTTGGCCAGGGTATAACCCAGCGCATTCAGGCCCATCACGCTATCCGGCTGCAATTGCAGAAAGCGATGCAGATCGGTTTCAGCGGCAGGCAGATTGTGTTGCAGGTCGGCGATCAAAGACCGGTCGTATAACAAGTCCGGCGAATCGGGCTGTTTCTTTAGCTCGGCGGAGAGCGCGTCCCAGGCTTTGTTGTAATCCTTGGCTTCGCGCCAGACTTGCGCTTCCAGTTGCGCCCGTACCACGCGTTCTTGTGGCGTGGTGGCCGGTTGGGCGCGGATCAACGCCAGGGCGTCGTCCGGACGGCCTTCGCGGGCGTACAGGCGCATCATGCGTTGCTGTGCGGCGTCTTTCATATCGCCATCAACGCCTTGATACCAACCCAGCGCCGTGGCGGTCTGACCGCGTTCTTCCGCAATTTGCCCCAGGTAGAGGCGCAGATTGTTGGTGGTGCGCGGGCTCTTGACCACGGCGGTGGACAGTCGCAAATACGCGGTGTCCAGATCGCGCATTTCCAGCGCCACCAGGCCGGAGCCGACCAGCGCTTCCGGCATATCCGGCTGTTTACGCAGGGCTTCTTCGTACAGATCGCGCGCTTCTTTAAACTGGCGATTGCTGACGTATTCGCGCGCCAGCGTGGTTTTGATTTGCGCCGAATCCGGGTTCTGCCGCATCGCATCTTTCAGATAATCAATGCGCGCCTGCACTGGCTGGTCCGCCATCAACTGCACTCGATACAGCACGGCGGTTCCCACGCTGGGCGCAACGATTCGGCCGCAGTCAGCTCTTTGAGTGCGTCGCTGACGCGCGAGGTATTGGCATACGCCACCGCGCGGGCAAAGTGGGCTTCGGGCAAATTCAGATAAGGCTGGGTGACTTCTTCAGTAAAGCGGGCCGCTGCTGCGCGATCGGTGTTTTTTGTCCCACAGCAAATGCATTTGCATCATGAAAGACGGCACGTCTTGCGGTTTGGCTTCGAGCAGTTTTTTTCAGATGCGGCTTGGCTTCTTCCAGCCGGTTGGCCCGCAGCAACAGGCTCAGCATCACTTGTTGCGGGTTCAGCGCTTGCGGCGAAGCATCGATCCACAGTTGTGCGGAGTCGAGCGCCAGATTCAACTGGCCGGCCCCGATCGACACCTCGGTGGCACGGCGCGCAATGCGCGGATCGTGCGTGCGTTTGGCCAGATCATTCCAGGTTTGCGCCGCTAACGTCGGCTCGCCACGTTGCAGCGCGATATCGCCCACCAGAAACCGCATTACCAGTTGGTCGGTCAGTTCCACATTGGGCAAGGGCTTCTTGCGCGCTCGCGGGCGTGAAGCCGGAGCACTGGCGGTCTGTGGGGCGGTGGCGTCCGGGTGCGGCACCGTGGCGCAGCCCGCCAGTACCGCCAGGCTTAACCAGAGTGGGACAACAAGCTGTTTGCGGGTAAACGGCAGGGGCATGGCACGATCCGGCAGGTAATTGTGAGAAGGTTGCTGGGCAACCCGTTATATCTATTTATCTATTTTGATCTGGCCTGCATCGCGTTAAACGCGGCGCAATGCCGGCTGACCCGGGCACCAGCCTTGATCTGGCACGGCTGAC
Organism: Silvimonas sp. JCM 19000; assembly: GCA_001313065.1. Next base: position 9,120 of record BBFD01000065.1, on the reverse strand, counting down.
GCATATGACCGGCCCATATTAAGTTAAATTCCGCAGCCGGGGCTACTGCGTGGCGGGCCGCGGTATGCCTGGATATGCGGCCCGTCAGCCCATATATCAAACCGGCGTATGTAACCAGCACTGACACACGCGCCACGATCCCCAAGGATAGACCCCGATGCCAGAACTGCCAGAAGTCGAAACTACCCGCCGCGGCATCGCCGATATTGTGACCGGCACGCGCATCGAGGACGTCATCATCCGCAATCGCAGCCTGCGCTGGCCGGTGCCGGAAGAACTGCCGGAATTGCTGCGCGGCCAGCGTGTGCTGCAGCTGGAACGCCGCGCCAAATATCTGTTGTTCCGTTTTGAGGCGGGCACGCTGATCGTGCATCTGGGCATGAGCGGCAGCTTGCGGCTGGTGACGGCCGCGCGGGCGGTGGAAAAAAACACGATCACATTGATCTGATCCTCGAAGACGGCCGCATCCTGCGCTACAAAGACCCGCGCCGTTTTGGCTGCATGTTGTGGCAAGCGGCCACCGCCGGGCCGCATAAATTGCTCGCTGAGCTGGGGCCCGAGCCTTTATCAGACGCTTTCGATGCCGGTTATCTCAGCGAGCAGCTCTCCCGTCGGGGTTCTGCAGTCAAGCTGGCGATCATGGATCAACATGTGGTCGTTGGCGTGGGCAATATCTATGCCTCCGAAGCGTTGTTCCGCTCGGCGATCCATCCGGAGCGGCCCGCTAACAGCCTGAAAAAAAGCGCGAGATTGTGGCGCTGGTGGCGGCCATCAAAGCCACTTTGTCGGATGCGATTGCCGCAGGTGGCACCACCCTGCGCGATTACGTCGACAGCACCGGTAACCCCGGCTATTTTTTTTGCTGCAAACGTATGCCTACGGCCGCACGGATGAAGCGTGCCGCCAGTGCGGTACGCCGATCAGCGAGATCCGGCAGGGCCAGCGCGCCACGTTTTTTTTGCCGTCAGTGTCAGAAATAAGCCGATAGACAGTGTGTAAATATGTATCTATGGCCGGACTGTAATACCATGCCACGGGGTTAAAGCCAGTGGCGATAGAACCAGGCATACCGTTGATTAAATGATTGAAACACGCGTGTAGCCCACGCATGGCGCCAAACACCGTAGCGTGTCTGCGCCCGCCCGGACGGCCACCCGCACAGCCGCCCGGCGCCTACAAAGCAAGCTTTGATAATCGGGAAAAAGATGAGCGCAGAATTTCTTCATCGCGACGCAATCGCGGTCAACGACGTCGATTCGACGGATCGCCTGGTCGGCGACTTTCAGGCCTATAGCGCCTGGCGCGGTCAGTTGTCGCAAAAAAAAGTGTCCCAGCTTTCGCGCTGGTTGAACGAACAAGATCTGGAAGATGCGCAAACGCAAATGCGCATCCAGTCACTGCTGGAAAAAAACTCAAGGACGACAAGCTCAATATCGCGTTTGTCGCCGAGTTTCGCGCGGCAAATCCGAGCTGATCAATGCGATCTTCTTCGCGCACTACGGCCAACGCGTGCTGCCGTCCTCCGCCGGCCGCACCACCATGTGCCCGACCGAAATCCTGTACGACGCCAGCCGCCCGCCTTCAATCCAGTTGCTGCCGATTGAAACCCGGCTGCAAAACGTCACCACCAGCGAATATCGCCGTTACACCGACGAGTGGGCCACCACCCTGCTTGATCTGGATAACGCCGAAGCCATGCTCGGCGCCTTCCGCCAGGTGGGCCAGACCAAACGCGTGCCGACTGAAGTCGCCAAACAGTTTGGTCTGTACGACGAAAACGATCCGGATCAGCGCATCGCGGTCGGGGCCGATGGCTGATCGAAATTCCGGCGTGGCGCCATGCGGTGATCAACTTTCCGCACCCTTTGCTGGAACAGGGTCTGGTCATTCTCGATACCCCGGGCCTGAACGCGATCGGTACCGAGCCGGAACTGACGCTGAATCTGCTGCCCAATGCGCACGCCATCCTGTTTATCCTGGCCGCCGATACCGGCGTGACAAGAGCGACATCGATGTGTGGCGCAACCATATCGGCAAGGCGCAAGGTGCGCGCGCGGCCGGCTGGTGGTGCTCAACAAGATAGATGGCTTGTGGGATGACCTGAAGTCCGGCGCAGAAATCGAAGGCGAAATCAGCCGTCAGGTGCAAACCACGGCCGAGCTGCTGGGCGTGCCCACCAGCCATGTCTATCCGATTTCGGCGCAGAAAGCGCTGGTGGCCAAAGTGCAGCACGACGACGCCCTGCTCGATCGCGCGCGTCTGGGTGCGCTCGAAGCCGCATTGTCGGGCGAGTTGCTGCCGGCCAAGCAAGACATCGTGCGCGACAGCACCATCACCGAGGTCGATGACATCGTGCTGGCCACGCGCCAGATCCTGACCGCGCGCCGCAACGGTCTGCAGGAACAGCTGGAAGAATTGTCGCGGCTGCGCGGCAAGAATCAGGACGTGGTCGTGCAGATGATGGACAAGGTCCAGGCCGACAAACGCCACTTTGAACAAGGCCTGGTGCGCTTCCAGCTTTGCGCAGCATTTTCAGCCAGCAGACCAACCAGCTGATGAGCCTGCTGGGCATGGACGCGCTCAAAGCCGAAATCGCCCGCATTCGCGACGAAATGGAACGCACCTGGTTCTCGTTTGGCGAAGGCGGCCTGCGCGCGGTGATGGAGCGCTTCTTTAAAGACACCAACGCAACATCGCCCGCTCGGCCGAACAAGTGGCCGAAATCCAGGCCATGATGGCGGCCATGTACAAAAAAAAGTTTAGCGAAGAACACGGCCTGGGCCAGGTGACGCCGCCGCCGTTCTCCACGCTCAAGTACCACAAAGAAATGGCGCGGCTGGAAAAAAAATCCTTCCGCGAGCACTTCAACACCATCAGCCACCTGCTGACCACCGGCCGCAATCGCATTACCGCCAAGTTCTTTGAAACCGTGGCCAGCCGCGTGGTCACTGTGTTTGAAGTTGCCAACCGCGACGTCGAAAACTGGCTGAAGGCGGTGATGGCACCGATGGAAACGCAAGTGCGCGAACATCAGCTGCAACTGCGTCGCCGTCTGGAAAGCATCAAGCGCATCCACAAAGCCACCGACACGCTGGAAGGCCGTATCGAAGAGCTGGAAGAAATGGATACGCAGTTGCTGGAACAGCTCAACGAACTCGACGCCCGCCACCGCATGGTGCTGGCAGCGCTCAACACCGAGATCGTGCGCATGGCGGCTGATTTCGGCGCTGAGGTTGGCATGACAAAAAAAACTCCCGCTGTGGCGGGAGTTTTTTATTGCGGCGCCCGGACGTCGAACATGGTCCGCACAGTGCCCTTTCCCAAGTGCCCAGATAGCAAACGCCAGTTTCCGGTTTCACGCCGCACGCGCCCGGCAACAACGGCCACCGCGATATTCAGTTGCTGCGCCAGCGTTTCAGCATCGACCAGCGTATGGCTGTGCCGCACTGCGCTTTGCATCCAGGCGGCTTGTGGCACCAGGCTTCGAACGCGATCGCATCCGCTTCTTGCTCAATGGCGTCCGCGCGCCGCATCTTGTCATCGAGGTGGTCGGCAATTTCAGGCCGCGCCTGACTTAAATGCCTTTCAGATGGGCCAGCTCGTGCATCAGTACAAACCAGAAATGATCAAGCCGGTCATGCCGTAGCGTCAGGCCGATAACGGCGTAATCCTGTTCCAGCATCGCAGCGCCATCCAGCCACGAATCGCGGAACTGCGGCTCGATGACCAACGCAATGCCCACGCTGGCCAGCCGGGCGCGTGCGCGCAAAGGCCCGTCTTCAAAACGCGAGAGCTGAGCCAGCTCGGTAAGCCATGCTGTGGTTAGCGCGCGCTCATGCCACGGCCGGACAATTTCAGTGTGCTGCGCGATGCGGCGCACCTGCGTCATCCACACCAGCAACGCATAACGGTCGAGGTCACGAACACCGCGCTGGCCCGCGGCGGTGCGTAAAAAGCTCGGCCCCACGGCCGGACCCGCCTTTGCGGCGCCGGGGCGTTCCAGAAAGGCGGTGACCAGCTCTTCTGCCTGTTCTCGCAGCACGCGTTGCGGCGTATTGCGCGGCAGGCCGAACAGTCCGCGTTCATGCATCTGGGCCAGCGGAAATTTTGAATAATCCAGTTTTGGCGGACGGCTGATATCGAGCGGCACCGCGGGCCCAAGCAGGCTGAACGCTGGAATGCCCAAGCCATGATGAAGGCTACGTATCATGGCTAGCGTCAACGGTCGCTTGCGCGCCAGTAATTCCGAGGCGCGATTGGCCCCGCCGACGTAGGGCGCAAGATCTTTCTGCGTCATCCCCATCTGCTCCATCCGGAATTCGATGGCGCCAATCGGATCAACCACCGGCGTAGGGCTGTGTTTCCGCTCGTAATCCTCGATCACCAGCATCAGCAGTTCCATACGGTCGCGCTCCGCTGGATTGTTCTCAAGCATCATCTGATTAAGCAGCCGCCCGGCCGCCAGGCACTCTGCCTCGGTCTTGATGATTTTGATCGTATCCAATCTGCATTCCCCCCGGGCTGCAACTCTAAAAAAAACGCTGCCTGTCGTACTGCGCGTGCGTGCCCACCCAATCAATGCTCACTATGCCGTCCAGATAAAACACGATGACCACCAGACGATAGTGATTGCTTTTGATATTGAAGATCACCCGATTGCCCGCAAGAAAATCGACATGCGCAAAGCGATCCTTGATGTCTTGCGGCCGCGTCCAGTCTGCGTTTTCAACCTCGACCCGCCAGAACGCCAGCGCGGCCCGCACGTCCGCATGTTCGCGCTGGAACTTGTCCAGTATCGAAGTGTTGATCAAGCGCATGGATCCGGCCGCCGGGAAGATCGTTTGCGCAGCATGATGCTTCCCGATCCGGGAACCATCAATGTAACAAACACCTCGCAGCCGCGTCGCCAATTTCAGGTTTCGTAATGCGCCCACCCGTCGCCGCAGGCTTCTCCGCCAAGCCCCGCGCCGTTATCATCCCGAACATTCGTTCTACATCCGTCTTGCGCCCCCGGCATGCTGCCTGCGTTACCCAACCCCTTCTATTACCTCGACAATTTTCGTGTGCTGCTCGACTGGATCAGCACGCGTTATGCCGATTTGCTGCTGCCCGCCGAGCTGGGGTTTGTCGATGGTTTTGCGCGCTTGCCGCATGCGTCGCAGGCTTTGCTGGTGCGTATGGTGATGCGTAAAGGCGAGTGGTTTCGCGCGGGCAAGCTCAACTATGTGGAGATCGGCGACACCCGCGCCGCCGCGCAGCCCTTGCTGGGGGCCGGCTGGATCAGCGCCGATCCACTGCTGACGCTGGCCCAAGTGGCGCCGTTGTTAACGCGTGCCGAGGTGTTGTCGCAATTGCCGCCGCAGGCTTCGACGGCGCGGCTGGCCAAAGATGCGCTGCTTGCCACCTGGGCCAGCATCGCGCCCGAGGCCCAGCCTTCAGCCAGTGGTATCCAGCAGACACGCTGTACCAGCTTGATCTGCGCCCTTTATGTGATCGCTTGCGGCTGATGTTTTTTTTGGCAATCTGCGTCAGGACCTCAGCGAATTTGTATTGGCCGAGTTAGGCGTATATCGCTACGAAAAAGTCGATATCCCGGCCGAAGCGCGCGTGTTCCGCAGCCGCGCCGACGTGGATCACTACCTGTATCTGCACGACTGCCGTTCCCGCTTTGAAGACGGCGCGCCGTGTGAAGAAATCGCCGCCTTGCTCACCGAGCTGCAGCTGGATAACCCATGGCTGGAAGAGCGCCGTGGCCGCGTTTTGTACGCTTTGGGGCAGCAGTTTGAACGCCAGGCCGCATGGGACGACGCCGCCCGCATGTATGCGCTCAGCATTGATCCGTCCGCCCGCGTGCGCACCGTGCGGGTACTCGAACGTCAGGGCCGTCACGCCGAAGCGCTGCAAGCGGCACAGGCTTTGTTAAATCAACATGATTGCGATGAAGTCAGCGTGCAGCAATTGCATCGCATGTTGCCGCGGCTGCAGCGCGCCACCGGTGCGCCCATCATCCGCAAAAGCCGCAAAGCGGCCGTCGAGCGCATCGACCTGTGTCTGCCGCAGCCGCCCGCGCCGTTAACGGTGGAACATGCCGTGGTGGCGCATCTGCATTGCGACGACGCGCCGGTCATGTACGTCGAAAACACGTTGATCAACGCCTTGTTTGGCTTGTTGTGCTGGCCTGCGTTATTTGCGCCGATTGCCGGGGCGTTTTTTTTCCATCCCTTCCATTTCACGCCCGCCGATCTGGCCAGCCCGCATTTCCGCCAGCGGCGCCAGGCTTTGTTTGATGCCGCCTTGGCCCAGCTGGAAAGCGGCCAGTACGTGGCAACCATCCGCCAGCGCTTTATCGAAAAAAGCCGGCATTCAGAGTGGCTTTGTCGCGTGGTCCGTCATCGATCAAACCCGGCTGGATTTGGCGCTGGATTGCCTGCCCGCCGCGCATTTGCGGCTGTGGTTTGAGCGCATGTTGTGCGACATCACCACCAATCGCTCGGGCTTTCCCGATCTGGTGCAGTTCTGGCCCACTGAACGCCGCTATCGCATGATCGAAGTCAAAGGCCCCGGCGACCGGCTGCAAGACAACCAGACGCGCTGGCTTAACTACTGCCTCGACCATGGTATGCCGATGGCCGTGTGTTATGTGACGTGGGCATGAGCGCACCCGAGCCGCAAGTCGCCAGCGTCAGCCACCTCGGCCCGATCTATCAGGTGGCCGTGCGCGAGCTGTGTGAATTTACCGCCAAGCAAGGCGATCTGGATGTGCGCTTTACCCCGGCGCCCAGCGCCAGCGAAGGCATGGCGGGCCACGCCACCGTCGCCGGGCGCCGGCCCAATGGTTATGAGCGCGAAATTACCCTTACCGGCCAATACGGCCCGTTGCACTTACGCGGTCGCGCCGATGGTTACGATGCCGCGCGCAATCAGCTGGAAGAAATCAAAACCCATCGCGGCGATCTGAGCCGCCAGCCAGAAAACCATCGGCATCTGCATAGTGCGCAGGCGCGCATCTACGGCTGGTTGCTGTGCCAGCAACGCGGGCTGGAAGAACTGAATGTGGCGCTGGTGTATTTCGATATCGTCAGCCAGAAAGAAACCGTGCTGAGCGAACGCCATACTGCGGCCGAACTGGAAGCGTTTTTTTAACGAGCAATGCGCCGCCTTCCTCGCTTGGGCCGAGCAAGAACTGGTGCACCGGCGCACGCGCGATGCCGCCCTGGCGCAACTGGGCTTTGCTCATGCGCAATTCCGCCCGGGCCAGCGCGATCTGGCCGAAGCGGTGTTCAAAGCCGCCAGCACCGGCCGCTGTTTGCTGGCGCAAGCGCCCACCGGCATCGGCAAAACGCTGGGCACGCTGTTCCCGTTGTTGAAGCGTGCGCGGCGCAAGGGCTGGATAAAGTGTTTTATCTGGCGGCGCGCACGCCGGGGCGGCAACTGGCGCTGGATGCCATGCGCACGCTCAAAGCGCAGCCGGTACGCACGCTGGAACTGGTGGCGCGTGATAAAGCCTGCGTTTACCCCGATCGCGCCTGCCATGGCGGTTCTTGTCCGTTGGCGCAGGGCTTTTACGATCGCTTGCCCGCCGCCCGCGCTCATGCGCTGCAACCGGGGTTAAAAGAAACGGGCAGCCTAACCCAGGCGCGCATCCAGCAAGTGGCCGCCGCGCATGAAATCTGCCCCTACTACCTGAGCCAGGAACTGACGCGCTGGGCCGATGTGGTGGTGGGTGATTACAACTATTTTTTTTGATAGCAGCGCGCTGCTCTACGCGCTAACGCAGCGCAACCAGTGGCAAGTGGGCGTGCTGGTGGATGAAGCGCACAACCTGGTTGAGCGCGGTCGCGGCATGTACAGCGCCAGTCTGGACCAGGCCACCTTGAAGGACGTGCGCAAACACGCGCCCGCGCCGCTCAAACGTTCGCTCACGCGCGTAGCCAACGCCTGGCGCAAAACCCTGCCGGAAACCGCCGCGCTGTATACCGAACTGGGCGATCCGCCCTCGGCGCTAACCAACGCGCTGCAAGAAGCCATCGCCGCCATCACCGAATACCTGACCGGCGCCGAGCAAGGCGCGGACAGCACGTTGCAGCGCTTTTACTTTGATGCGCTGCGGTTTACTGCGCTGGCCGACAGCTTTAGCGAGCATTCGCTGTTTGATGCCACGCAAGACGGCCGCAACAGCAGCCTTAATCTGCGCAATGTGGTGCCCGCGCCGTTTTTTACGCACGCGCTTTGCCGCGGCGCGCAGCGTAACGCTGTTTTCCGCCACCTTGTCGCCGCATCATTATTTTTTCCGGCTTGCTGGGCTTGCCCGATAACCACGTCTGGCTGGATGTGCCCGCGCCGTTCAGCCCGGACCAGGTGGATGTGCGGATCGCGCCACATATCTCGACCCGCTACACGCATCGTGCCGCGTCAGTCGCGCCCATCGTGCAATTGATTGGCGAACAATACGCGCACCAGCCCGGCAACTATCTGGCGTTCTTCAGCAGCTTTGAATATCTGCAGCAAGTAGCCGATGCGTTTGATGTGGGCCAGCCCGACATTCCGTACTGGCGCCAGGATCGCGGCATGGATGAAGCCAGTCGCACCCGCTTTATCGAACGCTTTGAAGACGGCGGACGCGGCGTGGGCTTTGCGGTTTTGGGCGGCGTGTTTGGCGAGGGCATCGATCTGCCGGGCGAGCGTTTGATCGGCGCATTTGTCGCCACCCTGGGCCTGCCGCAAGTCAACGCCATCAACGAGCAAATCCGCCAGCGCATGCAGGTGCTGTTTGGCGCGGGCTACGACTATGCATACACCTGGCCCGGCATGCAGAAAGTGGTGCAAGCCGCAGGCCGTGTCATCCGCACGCCACATGACAAAGGCACCATCCACCTGATTGACGATCGCTTTGGCCGCGCCGAAATCCAGGCCTTGTTTCCCAGCTGGTGGCCCGCGCCACGCTAGCCTGCGATATTGTCAGACATCCACCTTCATGCGGATGGCCGAACGTGCGACATACGTTAACGTGATCTTCGGCCAGATTTGGCAACGGGCGCGGCAACGGAGGATTTCCCCATGGCCGCCAGCGCGCCTGAGCGTCCTGCGCGGGATGACCTTCCGCTGACGCGCCGCTGGCTG
>BBFD01000064.1 GCA_001313065.1 Silvimonas sp. JCM 19000 | reverse complement strand
TCGGGGTCGGGGGTTGCGCTATCTACGCCCAGGTCTTGCCACAGACTCGGCGTTGCCGCCGGGTTCCAGCCTGCGCCAGCGTAATCAGTCTGTGTGACCAGCGCTTTGTAATCATGGCCGTTGTAATACACGATGGTGCCCGCGCTATAGGTACCGCCATCTACAGGTCGGGTAAGCCATGGCGAGGCAGAGCCAACAGGGCAGGCAAAGCGACGAGCGCGACTTTCCCTTGTCCGCGTGCGAACAATTTGTGCTTCATGGGTACATCCTCCGGTTACAACTGTTTGTACTGTTTTAGGAACTGCGATGGTATTTTTACCATCCGTTCCGATTATGCGGAGGCTCCCAGCACTGTCAACGCTGCGGCGGCAGAATCAGCATTTGTCCGACACCGGCCGACACAATGCGTGATGCCATTCACAAAATGGCCGCAGGTCGCGGATCAGCGGGGACAAACATATATACCCTTCATCGGCCCCAATGCTTACGCGAATAAAACGTGTAAATTATGATCTATACAAGATTGGCATGGAGATCATTGGTCTCCACCTTTGGCACCTCCGCCTGAACCGCCCCATGGAGTCTTGTATGAACCTTCGCCCCAGCCTGATCGCAGCAGCGTTGCTCGCCACTGCTGCTGCCAGCGCGCACGCCACCGTAGTTCCGTTAAGCTTCGATCTGACCACGCGTATTCAGTTAAGCAATGGTTTGAGCCTTAACGCCACGCCAGCTCAAACGTCCGGCGGCATCATTGGCTCTGACATTGCGGGTGGCGGGCTCGCCGCGCCTGCCACCACGGATTTCAGCATTGCCACCACTCATGCCGCGCTAACGCAAACGCTGGACTCCGATGGTCTCGGTTTTCATGTGCTGGGGCAGTACTGGCCCATTGCCCAGGACACCGCCACGTGGGCAGGCACTGGACTGCAGTTTGCCATTGCTACAAATGGCTACGCGGGGACCATCACGGTTGATTACGACTTGCTGATTACACTGCCGGCCGACCCTGCTCTGGTCGATGGTGGGGTGGATAGTCTGTTGGACTCCAGCCTGACTGGGCAGTCCTCTCAAGGGATCGCGCCGAACACGTACGCCACTGGCGTCACCGAGTACAAGGGTAGTTTTATCTATACAGTAGGCGCACTGGACAGCAGCACAGGTACAGGCATCTATACGCTTGGGCTTAGCCAGATTGGCAACTTTTATGGCACACGCGCAACCGCTCCCGTTCCTGAGCCAGAAACTTACGCGTTGATGGGCGTGGGCCTGGTGGGCTTGATGGCGTCAGCCCGTCGGCGCATGCGCAAGAACAGCTAAGAATTGGCGCATAAAAAAAGGCGTCGACATTGCGTCGACGCCTTTTTTTTACGCCCAGACCCGTGCTAGCCAGGTCTGTCCATCTGATTAGCCATTGGGTTGATAAATCACCAACTGGATGCCGGCGTAAACGGCTGCGGATTCCAGCGCTTCAGATCATCGTATCACATTGTGCTTGTGCGCAATCGACGCCATGGTGTCGCCGCGGCGCACGGTATAACGCTGCGCCTGGCCGCGGTCGCTGGTTTTATGCGCTGCGCCATTGCTGGCCAGCTTTAGCGTCTGCCCGGTGCTGATGTGATTGTTGCGCAGGCCATTCATGCTTTTGAGCGTGGCCACGCTGATGCCGTAGCGTTTGGCAATGTTGAACACGGTATCGCCGCGCGCCACGCGATAGGTGGTGGGCGTGTCATCGGCCTCGGTCTGGCTGCTCTGACGTAACGCCACTTTGACCACGCGTGCCGAAGGCTGCGCGATCTGCACTTTACGCGGCGCATCTTGCGCGCCGGTGTCCACCGGATCAGCCGCCCGGTTGGCCGCCAGCGCCACCAGGGTTTGCTGCTCGCTGGCGTCGATATCTGCGCTCTTCGGCACCAGGATGGTCTGACCGCGCGCCACACGCTCGCGGTTGCCGATGTCGTTGATGTCCTTGAGTTCGGCCACGGTAATACCGAAGGACGTCGCCAGCTTGTCGAGATTTTCCCCGGCGTGCGTCACATACGGCTGCCAGTTCAGCAAAGGTTTGTCGCCATTGGCCGCGAGGTTTTTTTCTCAAAGATATCCACTTTGCTGGCCGGCAGTACCAGCTGGCGGTCGTCCTTGTGCGCAATCACCGGGCGGATAAAGCCCGGGTTGAGCCGCAGCAATTCATCCACCGGTACTTCGGCCAGCTCGGCGGCCACTTTGACATCCATATGCCGACCGGGCGTTACCGTCGCAAAGTAAGGCTGGTTCGGCAAGGAGGCCAGCGTGATGCCATAAGCCGACGGATTGGCGATGATATTGCGCACGGCCAGCAACTTGGGTACGTAATTACGTGTTTCGTCCGGCATGCGGATGCTGGCGTAATCGGTCGGCAAACCGGCGGCTTCGTTTTTTTGGCGATAGAGCGCGCTACGCCATTCTCGCCCCAGTTGTATGAGGCCAGCACCAGCTGCCAATCGCCAAACATGCCATACAGTTCTTGCAGATAATCCAGCGCGCCCTGGGTGGCGGCGACCACATCACGGCGACCGTCATACCACCAGGTCCGTTCCAGCCCGTAACGCTTGCCGGTTTCCGGGATGAACTGCCACATGCCCGCCGCTTTAGCGGTCGATTCGGCTTTGGGGTTGTACGCGCTCTCGATCATCGGCAGCAGCGCAAATTCCATAGGCATGCCGCGCTTTTCGACTTCGCTGGTCACGTAATACAGATAGCGCGAGCTGCGATCGATAATGCGCGCCAGATAATCAGGGCGCGCCGCGTAATAGTTTTCCCATTTGGTCACCAGCGGGCTATCAACGTCCTGCATGGCAAAGCCGCCACGGATGCGATCCCACAGGTTGTCGTAATGGATGCTGGCGACGGGGTCTTCGGCAAAGAGTGTCGACACGGTCTGTGCGGTGTCGTCAGACAGCGTAAAGGCCGGGTCGCGCAATTGATAGTCGATACGGGTTACGTTGCCGGAAATGTCTTCCGCCATCGCCGCCGCACTGAACAGGCCCAGCAACAGGCCTGCAAGCAGTCGGTATTTCATTGTGACAACCCTGCGAATGCTCAAAATTGGCACCGATGGTGCCGGGCAGGCGCCGCCGCTGTCAATGCGCGAGTGGGCCTGAACAGGCCGGGCGGTACGAATCAGGCCCGGAAACGGTCCTTCCATCGGCGCAGTGTTGCAAAAATCTGCACTGGATCAGTGGCTTGCGCGTCTTGAGCTAAAGCACTTTCTTTAATGCCGATGGCATCAAAACGCAGAAAAGGATTGGTCTGCAATTCCAGCGCCAGCGTTGACGGCAAAGTAGGCAAGCCAGCCGCACGGGTGAACTGGGCTGCGGCAAAACGCGCCTGCAAATCCAGATTGCCAGGCTCGGCGGCCAAGGCAAACTTCAAATTGTCCAGCGTGTATTCATGCGTGCAGCAGACGCGGGTCTCTGCGGGCAGGGCGGCCAGCTTTTGCAGCGAGGCAAACATCTGCTCGGGCGTGCCTTCAAACAAGCGGCCACAACCGGCGGCAAACAAGGTGTCACCGCAAAAGAGCGCACCGGGCGTGCCCGCAGCGTAATAGGCGAGGTGATCCAGCGTATGGCCCGGCACCGCCAGTATCTCCAGCGGCGTGCCCAGCACCTCCAGCGTCTGGCCCTCTGCCACCGGCTGGGTAACCAGGGCAATATGGCCCGGTCCATACACCGGACAGGGCGCCGCCTGCGCCAGTTGCGCCAGGCCCCCGGTATGATCGCCGTGATGATGCGTAATCAGGATGCCCGCCAGGCTCAGGCCATGCTCATCCAGATACGCCAGCAAGGGCGGGGCCTCGCCGGGGTCGACTGCAAACGCATGGCGGTCATCGTGCAAAAGCCAGATATAATTCGTATCCAGAATCGGAATCGGGGTGATCTTGAACATGGACATGCCCGTTGGTGTGGAAAATACGTTCGACTATTTTGCCGAGTGGCTGCAAAGCCCGCTAGGCCGCTATCTGCTGGCCGAAGAGGCCGCATGGTTTGATCGGACCACCGCTGACATCTTTGGTTATAAGGCGGTGCAGCTGGAATTGCCGCAGATGGATTGCCTGCGCGCCAACCGCATGCCCTGGCGCACGCTGGTCGGCCAGTCTGCTGGCACCCGCGTGCGGTGCTGCGGCGAGTTTCTGCCGTTTGAGGCGCAGTCGATTGATTTGCTGGTGATGCCGCATGTGCTTGATTACTGCGCCGATCCGCATCAGGTCTTGCGAGAGGCCGAACGCGTGCTGGTGCCGGAAGGGCGTTTGCTGATCACCGGGTTTAATCCGTGGAGTTTGTGGGGGCTCAAGCGCTTTAAGCACAAGCAGCACGAAGTGCCGTGGCGTGGGCAGTTTATCTCTTTGCCCCGGCTGAAGGACTGGTTGTCTTTGCTGAATCTGGAAAGCATGCGCGGCGAATATCTGTTGTACAGCTTGCCGGTGCAGCGCGAGAAATGGCTGGCGCGTTCAAAGTTTCTGGAAGACGCGGGTGATCGCTGGTGGCCTGCCGCTGGCGGCGTTTATTGTCTGGATGTGGTGAAGCGTGTGCGCGGCGTGCGCATGATCGAACCCAAGTGGCGGCGCGTGCCCACCCCGACCACGGCCCCGGCGGCCGCGATCGACAAGGTGAGCGATGCGCGCATCGAGCGTTTGCGTGAACAAGCCGCCAAGGATCGTTGCAAGCCGTAGTCGCGACTGCGTTCAGGATTTGGCCAGCGGCGTGGGCGCATCTTTATCGCAAGCGCGGGCGGTGTCGGCCAGGTCTTGCAAAATGCGCAAGCCGTCGGCGCGATTCTTGATGGTGATATGCAGATCATGGCCGCTGCCGAGGTTGCCGCCGCCAAACACGATGTGCACGTCGCTGTCGGTCAGATCAACGTATTGCACCACGGTCAGGTTCAGATAGCGCTCGTAGCGCGCCGCGACATCTTTGCTGGCAGGCACTTTCCACAAACAGAAGGGAGCAGCCAGCGCCGGCGCGGCCAGAGTGGCGGCGGTAAGGGTCAGGGCGAGCAGGGCGACGCGCATGGGGTTCTCCCGGTTGGTTTTATTAATGGATTTTGAATGGCCACATTAGAGATTTATACCGACGGAGCCTGCAAGGGCAACCCGGGCCCCGGCGGTTGGGGCGCTTTATTACGTTATGGCGCACAAGAGAAAGAATTGTTTGGTGGTGAAGCACATACCACCAATAACCGGATGGAATTGATGGCCGTCATCCAGGGTCTGGGCATCCTGACCCGTGCCTGCGATGCCGTCATCTATACCGATTCGCAATACGTAAAGAATGGCATCGAAAGCTGGATTCATGGCTGGAAACGCAACGGCTGGAAGACGGCCGACAAAAAAGCCGGTCAAGAACGCCGATCTGTGGCAGCGGCTGGACACCGAAGTGGCGCGCCACAAGGTGACCTGGCAGTGGGTCAAAGGCCACAGCGGGCACGAATTCAACGAGCGCGCCGATCAACTGGCCAATCGTGGCGTTGAATCCGTGCTGGGGCGTCCGTTGCGCTAAGCGCGGCCTCGGCCGGTGGTGACGAAGTTGTTTTGTTTTGAGTCTGTTTAGAAAAGGTTGGGCAGTCGCATATGCGTCAAATTCTTCTGGATACCGAAACCACGGGCTTACGCGTGGAAGACGGCAACCGCATTCTTGAAATTGCTGCGGTCGAAATGATCGATCGCAAAGTGTCTGCCGCCGATGTGCACCTGCATCTGTACATCAACCCCGAACGCGATAGCGAAGAGGGCGCGCTGAATGTCCACGGCCTGACCAGCGATTTTCTGGCGGACAAACCCCGCTTTGCGCAGGTGGTCGACCAGTTTCTGGAGTTCGTGCGCGGGTCCGAGTTGATCATCCATAACGCACCGTTTGACGTGGCGTTTCTGAACCACGAACTGGGCAAGCTCAAGCGCGGCAAGATTCAGGATTATGTGCACAGCGTGGTCGACACGCTGGCCATGGCCAAAGATCAATTCCCTGGCAAACGTAATAGCCTGGATGCGTTATGCGACCGCTTTGAAGTCGATCGCTCGGCGCGGGTGTTGCATGGCGCGCTGATCGACTGTGAGCTGCTGGCCGAAGTCTATCTGGCGATGACGCGCGGCCAGGACAGTCTGCTGATGGATTTCGTCAACGATGGCAGCACCGACAGCAATGGTCAGATTGTGGTGCGCGCCGCGCGTGGGCCGCTCAAGATCAGCCTGCCGACGCCCGAAGAGCTGGCCTTGCATGAGAGTTATCTCAACGATCTGGACAAGATCGTCAAAGGCCAATGTCTGTGGCACGCCATCGAAGCGCCGCCTGTTCCGGCCGAGGCCGCAGCGTGAGCGCCTGTATTGCGCTGTTGCCCGCCGCAGGCAGCGGCAGCCGCATGGGCGTGGCCCAACCCAAACAATATTTGCCTTTGCTGGGCCAGCCACTGATCTGGCATACGCTCACCGCCTTGCACGCCGTAGCGCGGCTGCAGCGCATAGTGGTGGTGCTGAGTGCCGACGATGAGTATTGGGATCAGTTTGATTGGTCCGACTTTACGCGACTGACCGTATTGCGCTGTGGCGGCGACACCCGCGCCCGCAGCGTGCGCAATGGCCTTAACGCTTTGGCCGCCGCTGGCAGAATCCGCAAGACTGGGTGCTGGTGCACGACGCCGCGCGCCCCTGTATTGCGCCGGAACTGGTGGATCAGCTGATCGATACGCTGTTCGACGATGCGGTGGGCGGCATCCTGGCGGTGCCGGTGGCCGATACGCTCAAGCAGGCCTCGGCCGACCAGCATATCGCCGCCACCCGCCCGCGCGATGGCTTGTGGCAGGCGCAAACGCCGCAGATGTTTCGCGTCGGCCCGCTGGCCGGCGCTTTGGATCACGTCTCCGAAGCCCACATTACCGATGAAGCCAGCGCCATGGAGCAGCAGGGCCACGCCCCGCGCCTGGTGCACGGCAGCCCGTGGAATCTCAAAGTGACTTACCCGCAGGATCTGCATCTGGCTAGCCTGATCCTGCAACAACGCAAGGAAGCGCCGCATGGCTGAAAATCTGATTATTGAGAACGGCGACAAGGCCGCTAAATACGCCGCGCTGGTGCCGCAAATCCGCGCGCTGCTCGACGGCGAAAACGACGAAATCGCGCGCATGGCCAACGCCGTGGCCGCATTGCAACAAACCTTTGGCTGGCTGTGGACCGGTTTTTTATCGCGTGGTGGGCGATGAACTGGTACTCGGGCCGTTCCAGGGGCCGATTGCCTGCACGCGCATTGCGCATGGCAAGGGTGTGTGTGGCGGCGCTTGGGCGCGTAACGAAACGCTAGTGGTGCCCGATGTCGACGCCTTTCCGGGTCATATTGCGTGCTCATGCTGTCGCGTTCCGAAATCGTGGTGCCGCTGCATGACGCCAGCGGCAAGGTGATCGCGGTGCTGGATGTCGATTCGATTGAGCTGAACACCTACGACGCCATCGATAAAGAATGGCTGGAGCAAGTGGCCGCCATCGTGACGCAAACCGAGGCCGTGGCATGCGCATAGGTCAGGGCTGGGATGTGCACCGCCTGGTGCCCGATCGCTTGCTGATCCTGGGCGGCGTCACCATTCCGTTTGAGCTGGGCCTGCTGGGCCATTCGGATGCCGATGCCTTGTTGCACGCGATTACGGATGCGGTATTGGGCGCGGCAGGCCTGGGCGATATCGGCCGGCATTTTCCGGATACCGCCGCCGAATTCAAAGGCGCGGACAGCCGCGTGTTATTGCGCGAGGCCGTCAAGCGCGTGAATGCGGCCGGTTGGAAAGTGGGCAATGTCGACGCCAGCATTCTGATTCAGCGCCCGAAAATGGCGCCGCATATTCCGGCCATGGTGGCCAATATCGCGGCTGACCTCGGGATTGCAGCCGATCAAGTCAACGTTAAAGCCAAAACCTACGAAAAAAACTGGGCCCGGTCGGCCTATCCGAAGCCGTCGAAGCCCAGGCCGTCTGTTTGTTGTTGCCCGTCTGATCAGTAGATCAATCTGATCAAGCCGGATCGCCCAGCGAGAAAGGTCCGCCTTTCTCCAGGCGCGCGCATAGGCGGGGCGAGCATGGATCCGCTCCAGCCATGCTTGGGCTTTGGGATATTTGCTGAAGCCGCTGCGCGCATTGGCCGCTTCCATGGCAAAACTCATCTGGATATCCGCCCCCGAGAATTCTTCTCCGGCAAACCAGGTGCTCTTGTTTAATTCGCCCTCAATAAACGCCAGATGCGTTTTAAGTTGCGGCCCTAAAAAAACACCGCTTTGACCTTGCTGGCAATACCGCGCACCACCGGCCGGATAAAGAACGGCATCGGTTGTTCCGGCATCTTGTTGAAGACCAGGCTCATGACCAGGAGCGGCATGATCGAGCCCTCGGCATAGTGCAGCCAATAGGTAAAGCGCAGCCGTTCCGGCGTATTGCTGGCCGGACGCAACCAGCCTTCGCCATAGTTATCCAGCAGGTATTCGATGATGGCACCCGATTCGGCAATCACCACCGGTGCGCCATCACGGTCATCGGTAATCACCGGCGATTTGCCCAGCGGATGAATCGCGCGCAATTCGGGCGGCGCCAGCATGGTTTTGGCATCGCGCTGATAACGCACGATTTCGTATTGCACGCCCAGTTCTTCCAGCAGCCATAACACGCGCTGCGAGCGCGAATTGTTGAGGTGATGCACGGTTATCATCGTCGGGGTTCCGCAAGGTGTTTTTTTAAAAGCTGGCCCTGACTTTAGCCTGGATTGCGCGCGTGGCGTGTCGGCGATTGGCGCATATCGGTCCTCCGGGATAGGCCTTATAAGCATTCAAAACGGTTTGAGACTATGCTGCGCGCAACGCAGGAGACTTTTTGATGAGTTCGCCCTTTACCAAGCTGAAACTGGCCGGTCTGGCCACCACCCTGATCGGCGCCCCGCTGTTTGCCGGAGAACCCGCCGCCCCCGCTGATATTGGCGCGGTGCCGGTGCAGATTAAAGACAGCGGCCTGCCGGTTGATTGGCAGCAGCGCGGCGTGTTTATGGAAATCCTGGTGCGGTCATATCAGGACGGCAATGGCGACGGCATAGGCGACTTTAAAGGGCTGACGCAACGGCTGGATTATCTGCAAGCGCTGGGGATTACCGGCGTGTGGTTATTGCCGATCTATCAAAGCTCCGATCATGACCACGGTTATGCGGTGACCAATTACCGCGATATCGAACACGATTACGGCACGCTGGCCGATTTCGACCACTTTGTCGCCGAAGCGCACAAGCGTGGCATAGGCGTGATTCTGGATTACGTCATCAATCACAGCTCGGATATACATCCGCTGTTTACCGCCGCTAATAGCGATCCGGCCTCGCCATGGCGCAACTGGTATGTGTGGAGTGATAAAAAAGCCCAAAGGCTGGGTGACTTATGGCGGGGACCTTGGTACGCCGGCAAAAGCGGTTATTACTACGGCGCCTTTGCCAGCATCATGCCGGACTTTAATTTCCGCAATCCGCAGGTACTGGAATTCCATCTGGACAATCTGCGTTTCTGGATGAATCGCGGCGTGGATGGTTTCCGCTTTGATGCCGTGGGCGCTTTGGTTGAAAACGGCCCCAATCTGTGGGAAAACCAGCCGGAGAATCACGCCATCATGCGCAAGATTCGCGATCTGCTTAATCAGTACGGCAAGCGTTATATGGTGGCCGAAGTGCCAAGCGCACCGGCGGAGTTTTCGGCCAGCGATTCGGCGGGCAGTGCTTTTGCCTTTGGCTTGCAGACTTCAATTATTAAAAGCGTGCAGATGGGCCGTTCTATGGGCCCGCTGTATGACTATCTAAAACAAAAAAACCCATGCCGCGCATGGCCACGTTTTTTGTCCAATCACGATAGCTTTGCGGGCGCGCGCATTGGTCAGCAATTGGGCGATGATCCGGGCGCTTATAAACTGGCGGCCGCCACGCTATTAACCTTGCCCGGTATTCCGTTTTTGTATTACGGCGAAGAAATCGGTCAGACCTTTAGCGAACCGGTGCAATACGATGACCAGCGTTTGCGTGGCCCGATGGCATGGGATGGCAGCGCGTTTGCCGGGTTCTCCAAGGTCAAACCGTTCCGCGCGTTGGGCAATGATTATCAGCGGCGCAATGTGGCCGCCGAGGCCGGGCAGCCGGGGTCGTTGCTGGAAACCTATCGCAGCCTGATCGCCTTGCGCCGTAATCAAGTGGCATTGCAGACCGGCAGCCTGCGCGTGTTGAGCGAAGAAGACGACGCGGTGATGGCGTATGTGCGGGAGAAAGACGGCAAGCAAGTGCTGGTGCTGCTGAACTACAGCCGCAAACCGGCTGAGTTTGCGCTGAAGGGCGATCTGGCCGGCAAGCAATGGGCGCCGCTGTTCAGCAGCAGCGCCTTATCGCAAGCCGTGACGGGCGACACCGTCAAACTGGTGCCGCAACAAGCGCTGGTGTTGCAACGCGTGCAATAAAACGTAGGGTGCGTTACCCCGTAGGGGCAACGCACATTTTGGGGCCGAAGGCCCTGGCCCCGTTAGGGGCCATCCAGCGTCCACGGTAACCGAAATGTGCGTTGCCTGCGGGTAACGCACCCTACCGTTCGTTTCGATAGCGCTGCTTAAACCGTCACGGTGCGGCTCTTGCGGCCGGTGCTGTTAAACGTGGCCAGCTTGATCTCGCCTTTTACCGCAACCGGTTCGCCGTAAATCGCGCTGAACACCGTCGGCTCGCTGCCATCGGTGGTGTAGCGCACGGTCAGGCCCGGGGCGCTGACGTTGGCGTGCAGCTTGCCGCCGTCCAGCTTGGCGCCCGGCAACGGAATGCGATAGCCGTAACCGCCAAGGAAACCATCCAGCCGCACCAAATCGCGCTGGCCCAGGCGGTTGGCAAACTCGTTCCAGTCTGCGTTCATCTTGTCGTTGCGTGCGGCCGCATCGGCGATAAAGGTCCAGCCCGGATCAGCCGCCCAGGCGCGTTCGGCCAGCGCAATAATCCGTGGGCAAGCCAGATATTCCACGCGACCGGCATTACGTGCGTTTTCACCCCACAGCTGGCCCTGGATACCCAGCACATTCTGCGTGCCGGTATCGGTCAGCCGCGCCATGGCGTCGAGCTGTTTCCGATCCAGGTCATGCCCGAACAGGTTGGTGGTGGCCGTGGTGTAAATATCCAGCGGGCAGAACCAGAACGGCTTACGCGTCTCGATAAAGCCGCCCCAGTAATAGCCAGGCTCTTCCGGGTCTTTGGCATACGCCAGATCAAAGTACAGATCGGTAACGTTGCTCAGCACCACCTTGTAGCCCGCATTGGCCAGCTGGTATGCGATATCTTCCTGGCCCCAGCCCCACACGTTGTTCCAGATATACGGGCGGAAATTGGCGTCGGTAAATTTCGGGTTCGGCGCCAGCTTGTGGCTGCCGTCGGCTTGCTGCTCCTTGATCAGCGCAATTTCTTCCCAACCCGCCACCGCCAGGCCATGCCGTTGCAGTACGTCGCGGAAACGGCCGAGGAAGTAATCCTGCAATTGCTGAATGGTTTCAAAGCCTTGCTCGGCCATAAACGCTTTGCAGATCGGGCTGCCTTCCCATGCGCCGTGCGGAATCTCGTCGCCACCGGTGTGCAGGGCCTTGAACGGCGCACCCGCTTCTTCAAACATGGCGTGCAAGTCGCTGACCACGGTTTCGATAAAGCGATACGCCGATTCGCGGCCGATGCAGATCACATTGTCGTGCCACAACTGCACCGATTCGTACTTTGATTCGTCATCAAAATCAGCCAGCAAATATTCTTCGGCTTCGTTGACGCGGCCTTGCGCCAGCAGGCGTTGATGGCGCGTATTCATCGCCTTGATCGCGGCGCGGGCGTGGCCCGGCACGTCGATTTCGGGGATGACTTCGATATGGCGATCAGTAGCAAAGCGCAGGATTTCGATAAAGTCAGCGCGTGTGTAAAAGCCGGTGCCGTGCGAACCTTCGGCCACCGCGCCCGAGCCAAAGCTCGGCACCACCTGGTCGGTTTCGTCCAGCGTAAAACCGCGGCGGCTGCCGATTTCGGTCAGTTCGGGCAGCGTTGGAATCTCGATACGCCAGCCTTCGTCATCGGTGATGTGAAAGTGGAATTTGTTCAGCTTGTACAGCGCCATCACTTCCAGCAGGCGCAACACGGTTTCTTTGCTGGAGAAGTTACGGCCCACATCGATATGCATGCCGCGATAAGCAAAGCGCGGTGCGTCGACCACGATGACGGCGGGCACGGCCAGCGTCGGCGCGGGGTTAACCCAGGCACTGACCGGCAGCAACTGGCGCAGGCTTTGAATGCCATTGAACACACCGGCAGCGCTGGCGCCGGTAATGCTGATGCCAGCGCTGGTCACTTCCAGGCGATAGCTTCTTCCGCCGCGCCGGTGTGGCCTTTGACTTCAACCGAGCCAATCTGCAGCGTAATGCCCGCACCGGCCGCGGCGCGTGACGGACGCACGCCCAGGTCAGCCAGGCTTTGTTGCAGAAAGGCGGCTTCGGCGGCCAGATCATCGCTATGCACGATCAGCGTGGCGGCGTCGATCAGAAATTCGCCGTGGCCCTTGGTCAGCGACAGCGGCTTGGGCGTAATCAGGCCGGTTTGCGCTGTGGGCAGCAGGCTGAGCATGGCGTTGTCGTCAAAGCGGCTGGCGGCAGTTACCGGCGTTACTTTGTCGTTGAGGTTGCGATTGCGTTGTTCCGGGCGGGTAAACGCGATGATTTCCGGGTCCCCAATCGCCGAGGCGTGTGCGGCCGGGGTGCCATCGTCGTACACGATATAAAAGCCGAGCGGGGCGTCGGTGTTCTGGATCACCCAGAACATGCCGCGATAGGTGATCTTGCGGCTGGCGCCCGGTTCCAGCGTGCCAAAGTCGGCCGTGGGCGTCAGTTGCCACAGATCGCCGTTGATATGTTTGATGCCCACGCCGCCCGTCACCGAATCGGGGTGCACTTTGCGGCAGAAGCTGAAATAGATTGCCCAGTCATTGCCCGACAGCGCCGTGGCGGAATGATTGGTCAGCGTGAGTTCGCACTCGAAATTGTCGCCATCGACATGATTGCCGATGTTTTGCCATGTCAGCTTGAGCTGGCTACCTGCGGGACGGGTCATTTGGTTTGTTTCCTCGACGAATCCTGAATCCT
This sequence comes from Silvimonas sp. JCM 19000, assembly GCA_001313065.1. The sequence continues at coordinate 2,649 of BBFD01000064.1, read as the reverse complement.
GAAAAAATCTGATACCCATAGGGTGGGTCAAGACCCACCAGCCAAAGTGGTTCGCCAAGTGCGCGACCTCAGCGCGGCAGCGGCTAAACCGACCAACCAGGCGGTAAGCAAAGCAACTGGCTTTTGCAGGCGGCTTTGATTGGTGGGTCTTGACCCACCCTATGGGGTTCTCCGGCCTTTGGGTGGCCGTGTTGTGGGTGTAGCGTAGGCCTTTGTGCGGGCTTGTGATTCGATCCGGGCAATCACAGCAAAGTCTTTTTGGCATGCCGCCCGGACAGATGCTGCATCAGCATTTTCTTATTGCCTAGTAGAAACACCCTAGGCGTGGTTTTTTTTGCCTGGATCGGCGGTTTGATACAAATCTGATTGCAAAAGCGTGATGCGGGCGTCAGTTGGGGCCAAACGCAGGCCAATCGGACAGCCGCAAAGCACGCATTTTCGGTACAATTACGCCTCCGTTTACCTCTGCCAAATCCGGACCCTACACATGGCTGATGTCCTCAAGCTGCGCGGCGGCACCGCGCTTTCTGCGTTCCGCGTCGAAAAACTCCAGGCCGCGCTGGCCGAACAAGGGATCAAAGCAGCGATCTACGCCGAATTCTGGCACTTTGCCGAAACCACACAGCCGCTGGATGCCGCCGAGCAAGATACGCTGGCGCGCGTGCTGCATTACGGCGAACCGGCGCAAACCGACGCGCCGTGGGCACTCTGCTGCTGGTGCTACCGCGTCTGGGCACCATCTCGCCGTGGTCCTCCAAAGCCAGTGACATCCTGCATCACTGTGGTCTGGAAAAAAAATCACCCGCATCGAACGCGGCATTGCCGTGTACGCCAGCAAAGACGGCCAGCCGCTGTCCGACGCGGAAAAAAAAGCCGCGCTGCTGCCGCTGGTGCATGACCGCATGACCGAACAGGTGTTCGAATCGCTGGATGCCTGCCAGGACATGTTCCACCACTACGCGCCGCGCGAACTGTCCAGTGTCGATATCCTGGCCGGTGGGCGCGAGGCCTTGGCCAAGGCCAATATCGACAGCGGTTTTGCCCTGTCGGATGACGAAATCGATTACCTGGTCGAAAACTATAAAAAAAGCTGGGCCGCAATCCCACCGACGTTGAACTGACCATGTTTGCCCAGGCCAACTCGGAACATTGCCGTCACAAGATTTTTTAACGCTGACTTTGTCATTGATGGCGAAGAACAGCCGTATTCGCTGTTTGGCATGATCCGCGAAACGCACAAGGCGCATCCGGAAGGCACCGTGGTGGCCTACAACGACAACTCGTCGGTGATTGAAGGCGCCACTATTGGCCGCTTCTTTCCGCAGCCGGGCAGCGCCGAATACAACTACGTTGAGCAATCCACCCACATTCTGATGAAGGTGGAAACGCACAATCACCCGACCGCGATCTCGCCCTTCCCTGGCGCGGCCACCGGTTCCGGCGGCGAAATCCGTGATGAAGGCGCCACCGGCCGTGGTTCCAAGCCCAAGGCGGGTTTGTCGGGCTTTACCGTGTCCAACCTCAATATTCCGGGCGCATTGCAGCGTGGGAAACCGAGCAATACGGCAAGCCGGAACGCATTGCGTCGCCGCTGCAGATCATGATCGAAGGCCCGATCGGCGCGGCCGCGTTCAACAACGAATTTGGTCGCCCCAACCTGGCCGGCTATTTCCGTACCTTTGAAGAAACCTGGCAAGGCGAGCGTCGCGGCTATCACAAGCCCATCATGCTGGCGGGCGGCTCGGCAATATCAGCGCCATCCACATTGGCAAGAACGATCTGCCCGATGGCGCGTTGCTGATCCAGATTGGCGGCCCTGGCATGCTGATCGGCATGGGCGGCGGTGCGGCCAGTTCGATGGCCACTGGCGCCAACGCAGCTGATCTCGACTTTGATTCGGTGCAGCGTGGCAACCCGGAAATCCAGCGTCGCGCGCAAGAAGTAATTGACCGCTGCTGGCAGCTGGGCGCCAACAACCCCATCCTGTCTATCCATGACGTGGGCGCAGGCGGCATCTCCAACGCCTTCCCCGAGCTGGTGGACGGCGCGGACCGTGGCGCGGTGTTCCACCTGCGCAAGGTGCATATCGAAGAACACGGCATGGCCCCGCGTGAAATCTGGTCCAACGAATCGCAAGAACGCTACGTGCTGGCGATCATGCCCGATTCGATTGATGACTTTGCCGCCATCTGCGAACGCGAGCGTTGCCCGTTTGCTGTGGTCGGCCATGCCACCGCAGAAAAAACAACTGATCGTGGAAGATGACCACTTCGGCAATCGCCCGGTCGATATGCCGATGAATGTGTTGCTGGGCAAACCGCCCAAGATGACGCGTGATGTGACGCGCAAGCCGGTGGAACGCCCGGTGTTCAACACGTCCGACCTCGAAGTGAAAGACGCCACCTTCCGCGTGTTGCGTCTGCCCAGCGTGGCCAATAAATCCTTTTTTTTGATCACCATCGGTGACCGCTCGGTGGGCGGCATGACCGTGCGCGACCAGATGGTGGGTCCGTGGCAGGTTCCGGTGGCCGACGTGGCCGTCACCACCATGGGTTACGACACCGTGCTGGGCGAAGCATGAGCATGGGCGAACGCACGCCGGTGGCGCTGATCAACGCACCCGCTTCGGGCCGCATGGCCGTGGGCGAA